>JAZNDB010000144.1:0-5406 GCA_045587845.1 Faecousia sp. | reverse complement strand
CCCGCTATCGAGGTTAAGACCTGGGATCACCAGTACAAGGGCCACAACCCCGAGGCTCAGACCTTCGTTACCATCGGCGAGCGTATCCACTGTATTGCTCCTTCCATCCGTAAGGCTATGGACGAGCGCGATCCCGCTCCTATTCTGGAGCGTGCTGCTGCTCAGATCAAGGCCGGCGCTACTTATTTGGACGTCAACATCGGCCCTGCTGAGAAGGATGGTCCCGAAAGAATGATGTGGGCAGTTAAGCTGCTGCAGGAGAACTTCAACAATGTTCCTCTGGCACTGGATACTGCTAACATGAAGGCTATCGAAGCCGGTATCAAGGTTTATAACCGTACCAATGGTAAGCCCATCGTCAACTCTGCTGACGCCGGCTCCCGGATCGGCTACATCGACCTGGCTGCTGCCAACGATGCTATCTGTATCGCTCTGTGTTCCGCTGACGGTATCGCTAAGGATAACGAAGAGCGAATGATGCACTGTGACAATATGCTGGAGCGCGGCCTGCAGCTGGGTATGGAAGCCACCGATCTGTGGTTTGACCCCCTGTTCCTGGTTGTTAAGGGTATGCAGGACAAGCAGATGGAAGTTCTGGAGGCCATTAAGATGTTCTCCGAGAAGGGTCTGAAGTCCACCGGCGGTCTGTCCAACAACAGTAACGTCGCGCCCAAGGGAGTCCGTCCCATTATGGACTCCGCTCTGGTTGCTATGTGTATGATGCAGGGTCTGACCTCCGCAATCGTCAACCCCAACGACCGCAGACTGATGGAAACCATCAAATCCTGTGACATCTTCAAGAACCACGTGCTGTATTCCGACAGCTACCTGGATCTGTAATATCCCCGCATTTAATGGCTGGGAGGGAACGCTCCCTCCTAGCCATTTTGCTTTTTTACCCAATTATTTGTATATTTAGCCAACAGGCTTAATATATCCTTTGCGGATTACAAGTCCCCGCAAAGAAGCTCCAAAAACTGAACAGGAGGAATTTAAAAATGAGCGTATTAACTGATTTGATCTATGGGGGCAGCAATGCAGTTGCTGGCCTGACCGAGGGCGCAGTGAACGCCGCCATCGAAAAGTATGGCGCAGACCATCCCGTGGCGTTCCCCGACACTGCCTACTATTTCCCCACCATTTATGCCGCAACCGGCGTAAAGGTAAAAACACTGGGCGATTTGCCTGCCTGTGTAGGGGTGCTGAAGAGCCTCATTACCAATCAAGAGGATCTGGGACAGGCGTTGAATGCAGGCTTAGCCACTGCCGTTGGCGCTGAAATCATCGAAGGACTAAAATATGCCGAAGGTGGCAATCCCTACGAAAACGATTCCGGTATCGGCTTTGTTCCCGACCCCATTATCCGTAGCCTGGGTGTACCGCTGGTAACCGGTGACATTCCCGGTGTTGCTGTGGTGCTGGGCAAGGCAGACAATGCCGAAGATGTGGTCAAGGTGGTTAAGGACTACCAGTCCAAGGGCATTATGACCTTTATGGTGGGTGACGTCATCGAGCAATGCAGCGATGGCGGTGTCCGTATGGGTCTGGAGTTCCGCGTGATTCCTTTGGGCCACGATGTAACTTCTGTGATTCACGTTGTTACCGTTGCAGTTCGCGCAGCGCTGATTTTCGGCAATGTCCAACCCGGTGATCTGGGCGGTTTGCTGGAGTATACCAAGAACAGAGTTCCCGCATTCGTGAACACCTTCGGCGCCATTGATGCCGTAGTGGTTTCTGCCGGCGCAGGCGCAATCGCACTGGGCTTCCCCGTAGTTGTGGATATCGATTTGGGCGAAAATCAGGTGCCCGGCGCATTGGAGTCCGTATGCGACCATAACGACACCGTAAAGAAGTCGCTGGAACTGCGTAACATTAAGATCAAGACCACCGAACTGCCCATTCCTGTGGCATTTGCCGCTGCCTTTGAGGGCGAAATCATTCGTAAGGCGGATATGCATAACGAGTTCTGGTCTTCCAAGAATCCCACTGCAGAATTGGTGGTTATGCGTGAACTCAACGAGGTTGAGGACCATAAGATTACCATTATCGGACCTGACCTGGATACCGAAAAGG
Organism: Faecousia sp.; assembly: GCA_045587845.1. Taxonomy (GTDB): domain Bacteria; phylum Bacillota; class Clostridia; order Oscillospirales; family Oscillospiraceae; genus Faecousia. Next base: position 3,333 of record JAZNDB010000144.1, on the reverse strand, counting down.
AATTGGCATTGGTTACCTTTGTTGAGGTTGCAGGCAAGAAGATGCAGGTGGACTTTGAGTCTGTTATTGAGCGTAAATTCCACGCCTGGTTCAACTATATGGAAGGCGTTATGCACACAGGTCAGCGCAATCAAGTGCGTGTCCGCGTATCCAATGCTGCTTTTGAAGCAGGTCTGCGTTTGAAGGACTTTGCTGAAGTTCTGTACGTTATGATTATGAACGAGTTTGACGCAGTTGTGGATAAGTGCCAGGTCACCTTGATTACGGATGCGGCAGAGGCTGCCAAGTTCCGTGACGAAGTGGGAATGGACCGTTATACCCAGCGGGATGACCGTCTTGCCTGTATGAGCGACGAATCTGTGGACCGTTACTACACCTGTATCCTTTGCCAGTCCTTCGCACCTGCCCACTGCTGCGTGGTTACGCCCGAGCGTTTGGGTCTGTGTGGCGCAGTTTCCTGGCTGGATGCCAAGGCTACCAACGAGTTAGATCCCAACGGCCCTTGCCAGCCCATCTTGAAGAAGGGTCTCATTGACGAGCGTACCGGCCGTTATGAAGAAGTAAACCGTATGATCAAGGATGCTACCCACGGCGCAGTTGAGAACGTTACGCTCTACTCCATTTTGGAAGATCCTATGACCTCCTGCGGCTGCTTCGAGTGTATCTGCGGTATCGAGGCTTGTTCCTCCGGTGTGATTGTTGTCAACCGTGAGTATAAGGGTATGACCCCCGCCGGTATGACCTTCGGCGAACTGGCTTCCTGCACCGGTGGCGGTGTACAGACCCCCGGCTTTATGGGTCACGGCCGTCACTTTATCTCCTCCAAGAAGTTCCTGTCAGCAGAAGGCGGCATTGCGCGTATCGTCTGGATGCCCAAGGAACTGAAGGACGATGTGGCTGAGCGCCTGAATAAGACAGCCTTCGAACTGTACGGCATCGAGAACTTTACCGATATGGTGGCTGACGAAACCGTCACCTGTGACGCAGAGGAGTTGCTGGGCTGGCTGTCCGAGAAGGGTCACCCTGTTCTGGGCTTAGAGCCTTTAATGTAAAGAAAAAAGCCTGCGGCAATGCCCCAGGCTAAGGAGAAAATATGATGACTTATTTAATTACTACAACCGGTAAACCGGAAGTGTTTACCATTACCAATTCCCGTCCCGAGGGCGTTGAAGCACCGAAAACAGAGGGGTGGATGCAGTATATCGCCGGGGTAGGCTTTGATGTAACCTTGCGTTGCTATGAGAAAGATCCTGCCGTAAGCTATACCCAGCCGGACGATAGGGTGTGCCGTGATAGCTGTATGGAATGCTTTTTGAAATGCTTTGCTGATTCGCCCGATTATATCAATGTTGAGGTGAATGCGCTGGGCGTTATGAAGTGCGGCTTTGGCCCCGGTCGTAATCGGCAAACCATACGGCAGATGGGATTTTCCCAGCCTAAGGTAACGGTAACCAAGGAAGAGAATTATTGGCAGATTAACTATGTGATCTCCGAAGAATTGTTGGAAGGGCTCTATCAAAGACCTTGCCGTTTTAAAGCAGGCGATGAAATGCAAGGCAACTTCTATAAATGCAGAGAGGAAGTTCAGCCACCCCATTGGGCAAGCTGGTCCAAAGTGGAACGTTTGGATTTCCACACCCCCGAATTTTTCGGACAACTTAAAATCGTATAAGAAACAGCCGGTAGCAATGCTACCGGCTGCTTTTTTACAGATGTGCTTCCACATATTCAATAATAGGGGAGGGGTCTTCTAAGCTATGGGGATGATGACCGCAACCGGGTCTGCAAATGACTTTCATATCACCGCCGTGTTCCCGGTAGTAATCTTCCAGAACCTTACCGTTTTCCTCATAAAGCACAGTATCGTCTGCATCACCGTAAAGCATAATGATGGGGATGTTGTGCTCGATTAGAGTGGGCATATGGTCGATAGGACTATTGCGGAAATTCACAAGTGTTGAGGGTGTAAAGCCGTAGGTCTCGATCAGTTCTTTCCGGAACAGGGGGGTGTTTTTGCAGGTGCTTGCGCCCAGACCTGCCAAACTCAGAATGTTCAGCACCGGCGCGTCGATATACAGAACGGAGACCAGTTCCGGGTGCAGCTGCGCCATTCGTACTGCCTGCAAACCGCCGCAGCTCATACCCACGAGGATGCATTTGGGTTCAAAACCCAGTTCCGCTGCTACATACTTTACAAATTCGGCAGTAATATGAATTTCGCTGTCTGGGCCCCAACGGGTGGGGTGGGTGAGATAGCAGAGCGTATAGCCCTTTTTCAGCATTGCTACTTCCAAAAAGGGGAATGCGTTAAGGTATTGGGGTTTCAACAGAAGCTTGCCGTTGGCGGGGCAGGAAGGGTAGATGATGGTTCCTGTTCTGTCATGAAAATCAAAATTCTTGGATTCAAATTGACTTAACATATGCATATTCGGCACCTCCCTAAGTGAATAAATAATTAACAAACTGCGTCATAAGCTCTGGTCTCGGCACATTGATAACAACACCCAAATACGAAACGGTGTCGGGGAAGAAGTAGGCAGACTGGAAGGCTTCACAGCCACTGACATCAATGCCGACAGGAATAGGATCTTCCATAAGCTCCGGTTTGGTAGGGTCAGGGGCGTCTGCCAAGGACAGATCCACCGATTCCCCCAAAGGCGCGTTTACCTTTTCCAAAAAAGCGCCGTCAATGTAATAAAGATGACCTGCAAGCTTTTCCAGTGTTGCCTGGTCCAAAAAGCTCCGTAAATCTATCAAAAGATTGCTGGTGTTGTAAGCGCACAGGCGGAAAGAGGCCTCTTGTCCTACAATAAAATCGAATTCCTGGGTGGCGATACCTGCCATAATGCGTTGGAAGGTATTTACATCGCTTTTGTTGGAACCGTCCTTGAGTGTCATATCAGAGTAAAAGGCAGCCTCCTGGGTGGTATCATCAATGCCTGCGTAGTCGTAAAAATTCTTGAGAAACGCCTCGTCATTTATGCCTATTTTGCAGTTAAGCAAAACGCCGGAAAAAACGATGTCTTTCTTATTTGTAAAACTGACCACGCCCTGAATTAGTAACGCAATGGCCAAAACAACGGCAATCACGTGCCATTTGTAATAATCCCAAAAGTATTGCCAGCGGTCTTCTTTCGGCTGGTTTTTTACACTTGCGTGGGCTTTTTTAATATGTTCTAAGATGGTCATGGCAGTGTAATTACAGGGGCTTGTTGTTCAGCCGTTCACCCACAGCTCCGCCGGGATGAATCAGCGCAAACTGTTCAGCCTGATAGCCGGTTTCTTCGATGACTGCGGCCTGCAAAGCGTGGAAAATCATACACAGGGCGGTGG
>JAZNDB010000143.1:0-4248 GCA_045587845.1 Faecousia sp. | reverse complement strand
GTATGGCATTACCACTTTCTGCGCCCCGCCCACGATGTACCGTATGCTCATCAAGCAGGATTTGAGCAATTATGACCTTTCTTCCATTCACCACGCTACCACCGCCGGTGAGGCGCTGAACCCCGAGGTGTTCTACCAGTTTGAAAAGTCCACCGGACTGCGGATTCACGAGGGCTTCGGTCAGACGGAAATGACCCTTGGTATTGCGAATCTCTTTGGCGCGGAAATCAAGCCCGGCGCTATGGGTAAGCCCGTACCCGGCTATGGCATCGACATTGTGGACAGTGACGGCAATCCTGTGGAAGACGGCATCAACGGCGAAATTGTCATTCGCACTGACCCCGCCCCCACCTGCGGCGTATTTTTGGGTTACTTCCGGAATCAGGAAGCTACCGATTCCGTATGGCACGACGGTATGTATCACACCGGTGACGTGGCCTGGCGGGATGAGGACGGCTACTACTGGTACGTAGGCCGGGCCGACGACGTGATCAAGTCCTCCGGTTACCGGATTGGACCGTTTGAGATTGAGTCCACTATTATGGAGCTTCCCTATGTGCTGGAGTGCGGTGTTTCCGCAGCGCCCGACGAGGTCAGAGGCCAGGTTGTCAAGGCAAGCATTGTGCTTGTTCCCGGCACGGAGGGCACCGAGGAACTGAAGAAGGAAATCCAGAATTACGTCAAGGCCCATACCGCCCCCTACAAATATCCCCGTATCGTGGTATTCCGTGACGAGCTGCCCAAGACAATTTCCGGCAAAATTCAGCGGAATAAGCTGTAAAACATCTCGGCATTTCTTGACATTTTCCTGTTTGATATGATATGATTTTATTTTCCGGAGTTATCCGAAATACACAGGCTTTTGAGAGGTAAGTTATGAAGCAAACCATCACCGGCGCGGAGCTGAAAAACATTGAAATCGCTGCCCGTATCCGGGAATTGCGGGAGATTTCCGGCATTTCTCTGGAAGATATGGCTGCCCGTACCGGCGTTACCGTAGAGGAATACCGCCGCTGTGAAGAAGGCACGCAGGATTTGTCCATTGCGTTTCTGTATCGCACTGTGTTGATTCTGGGCGTGGATATGGGCGACCTGCTGGAAGGTCACAGCCCCAAGCTGCGCTCCTATGCCTTGACCCGTAAGGGTGAAGGTCAGCGGATTGAAGAAGCCCACCATATGGTTGGTTACAGCCTTGCCTCCGGTTTCCGTAACCGTATTGCTCTGCCGCTGTATATGGAGCTGAAATACCGCCCCAACGCAGAATTTGACGGCATTGAGCTGACCAGCCACGAAGGACAGGAGTGCGACATTGTCATTCGGGGCAATATGAAAATTCAGATTGGCGAGAAGTGGGAAATTCTCCACCCCGGCGACTGTATTTATTACGATTCCTCCACACCCCACGGTATGATTGCCGTGGACGGCGAGGACTGCGCATTCTACGCCATTGTGCTTTCTAATTCTGCCGCCCGTGAGGGTGAGCAGGCGGCCTCTGTTGCCACTGTTACCAAGGCCAAGTCCGTGGACGCCCAGGATGCAGAGCGTATCTACCGGAATTTCATTATTCCCACCGAGGACGAAAACGGCAAGCTGGTGGAAATCGCCTTCAAAAATACCGATACCTTCAATTTCGCTTTTGACGTGATTGACGCCCTGGGCACTGCCAAGCCCGACCGCCGGGCAATGCTCCACATCTCGGAAGACGGCACAGAGCGCCAGTTCACCTTTAAGGATATGATGCGGGAATCTGCCCGCTGCGCCAACTACTTTAAGTCTTTGGGCATCAAGAAGGGCGACCGGGTGATGCTGGTGCTGAAGCGCCACTACCAGTACTGGTTCGCAGTGCTGGGCCTGCACAAGCTGGGCGCAGTGGTGATTCCTGCCACCAACCAGCTGCTCACCAAGGACTTTGCCTACCGCTTTGGCGCTGCCAATGTAAAGGCAATCCTCTGCACTGCCGATGGCGACGTGGCAAGCGCAGTGGACGAAGCAGCTATGCAGTATGGGGGCTTAGAACATAAGATTCTGGTGAACGGCAGCCGGGAGGGCTGGCACGACTTCAACGAAGAATATACGATGTTCAGCAGTCACTTTAACCGCACCCAGGATACTCCCTGTGGAAGCGACCCGATGCTGATGTTCTTTACTTCCGGCACCTCCGGCTATCCCAAGCTGGCTGCCCACAACTACAAATACCCCTTAGGTCACTTTATCACTGCCAAGTACTGGCATCAGATTGTGCCCGACGGTTTGCACCTGACCATTTCCGACACCGGCTGGGCAAAGTCCTCCTGGGGCAAGCTCTATGGCCAGTGGTTGTGCGAGGCGGGTCTGTTTGTCTATGACTTTGACCGCTTCGATGCAGAGAAGATTCTGCCGATGTTTGCAAAGCACAACATCACCACGTTCTGCGCGCCGCCTACGATGTACAGAATGCTTGCCAAGCAGGATTTGTCCCGCTTTGACCTTTCTACCATTCGCCACGCATCTACTGCAGGCGAGGCGCTGAATCCCGAGGTTTACCGCCAGTTCCAAAAGGCTACAGGCCTGGATATCCTGGAGGGCTTCGGTCAATCCGAAAGCACACTGATTATCGGCAACCTGATTGGCGACAGCCACAAGCTGGGCTCTATGGGTAAGCCTGTACCGCTGTACGATGTGGTGCTGCTGGATTCTGAGGGCAATCCTGTTGACCCCGGCGAAACCGGCGAAATCTGCATCAATATTGCCAAGGGTCTGCCCTGTGGTCTGGCCTATGCCTATGAGGGCAACGAGGAGGTTACCGCAGAAACCTGGCGCGATGGCTTCTACCACACCGGTGACCTGGCGTGGAAGGACGAGGACGGCTTCTACTGGTATGTGGGCCGCGCCGACGATGTGATCAAGCCCTCCGGCTACCGGATTGGACCCTTCGAGATTGAAAACGTCATTATGGAATTGCCCTATGTTCTGGAATGTGGCGTTTCTGCCGCACCCGACGAGGTGCGTGGGCAGGTGGTTAAGGCATCTATTGTGCTGGTGAAGGATTTCGTTGGCACCGACGAGTTGAAAAAGCAGATTCAGGACTATGTCAAGTCCAGAACTGCGCCCTATAAATACCCCCGAATCGTGGAATTTAAGGAGAGCCTTCCCAAGACCACCAGCGGCAAAATCATTCGCAAGCAACTATAAGTTCTCTTAAACAATGTAGGGGCGATCATTGATCGTCCGCGGGCGGTTAGTAACCGCCTCTACAAATTCTATTTCAGACCGTGGGATACATACGGAACAGATAATATGGAACACAAACGTTTAACATTATTTGCCGGGCATTATGGCAGCGGCAAGACCAATATTGCCGTGAACTATGCGTTGCTTCTGGCAAAAGAGGGGAAAAAGGTCTGTATCGGGGATTTGGATATTGTGAATCCCTATTTCCGCACCGCTGACAGTAAAAAGGTACTGGAAGAGGCGGGGGTGGAGCTGATTTCTCCCCAGTTTGCCAACTCCAATGTGGATTTGCCGGCGCTCCCTGCCGAGGCCTACCGGCTGGTGGAGGATAAAAGCACATACGGCATTATGGATATCGGCGGTGACGACCGTGGCGCGTATGCCTTAGGCAGATATGTGCCTGCCATCCAGGCAGAAAAGGATTACCGTATGGTATTCGTTGCCAACTGCTACCGCCCGCTGACCCGCACCCCGGAGGAAGCGCTGGAAGTGATGCAGGAAATTGAGCGCGCCTGCGGTCTTGCCTTTACAGACATTATCAACAACAGCAACCTGGGCTCGGAAACCACACCGGAAACAGTGCTGTCTTCCCTGGAATATATGGAAAAGCTCAGCAAGCTTAGCGGACTTCCTGTGTTTGCCCACACCGCCGAAAGTTTTGTGGCGGAGAATCTTACGGGCAAGCTTTCACCTGTAATTCCCCTGCGCCTGCAGGAAAAATATTTTGATTTACCCTCCCAAAGACCGAACAACCGGCCTCTGTGGGGATAATGCCAACCGCAAATAGGAGGAAATACATATGGCAACTGTAACCTTCCGCACCGATTGGTGCAAGGGCTGCGGATTGTGCGTAGATGCCTGTCCCAAAGGGTGTCTGACCATCGCCGCAGACAAAATCAACAAGAAAGGCTATTCTCCTGCTGTGATGGAGCAACCGGATAAGTGCATCGGCTGCGCATTCTGCGCAACTATGTGCCCCGACTGCATCATTACCGTAGAGAAGTAAGGAGGTCACAAGATGGCAGAACGTGTACTTAT
>JAZNDB010000142.1:0-7344 GCA_045587845.1 Faecousia sp. | reverse complement strand
TCTACGGAGGGCAGGGTCTTTTCTGCCTCTTCTGCGATTTGCCAGTCTGCGAACTTGGTGGGGTCCAGTTTTACAATGCCCTTCTCGTCCACATACTTGCCGTTTTCGTCAAATACGATTGCCATTGTGATTTCCTCCTTGATGTGTGCGTAGTGCACGCAATAATTACAATGGGCATTATAGTCTTTTTTCTTGACGAAATAAATAAGTTTATGATATTTTATATATAGATAGAAACTATAGATTGGGGAAAAGGAATATGAATTATAACTACCTGCGTTATTTTTCTGTTTTGGCGCAGCTGGAGCATTACACCTTGGCAGCAGCTCGCCTGGAAATTTCACAACCGTCCTTGAGCAGCGCGATTCGCAATTTGGAAGATGAATTGGGCGTTAAACTCTTTGAGAAGGTGGGCAGAAATATTCGCCTGACGGAAGAAGGCCGGTATTTCCAAAAGAAGGTAGATGCCGCGATGGAGGAACTGTCCGAGGCCACAGAAGCCCTGGTGTCGGCCAGAGAAAATGCCCCCGTGGTAATTCGCCTGGGTTTTGTTTCCGGCGCATTAGCGGGTGTGGTGGCTGAAGAAATGGCTGCATATTTGGAGGAATCGGGCCGTTGCCGCTTTTATATTACCGAGGGATCTGCCAAGGATTTGATGGACTTGCTCCATCAGGAAAAATTGGATATGGCAATTGTGGATGTCACTTCCCGAGACCGCAGCCTCCACTTCCGCAAGCTTCGCCAGCGCAATTTCTATGTGGCAGTTCCTGCAGATCACCCCCTTGCAGACAAGCAGTCAGTTAACGTATCTGATTTGCAGGATTATGCTCAAATCGGCTTCAGCCACAGTATGGACAAAAGCTTTGAGGATTGGGCAAGCCATCCGGATGTGCGTCAGCAGTTTATCTGTCAGGTAAATACGGTTGCCAGCGCGCTGAGTTTGGTGTGTGCAAGGCTGGGAATTACCACTGTGCCGGGAGAATGTATAGCGCCAATGGACGGCGTGAAATATGTCCCCCTGGAAAACCGTCATCAAGCCCTGTATTCCTGCATTGTCTACGACCGCTGGTTGTCGCCTCCTGTATGGGATTTTGTGGAACGGGTGATGCGCTCTGCCCGGGATACAACTACTTAAATTCATAGTATTTACTGATCCAGTCAAGAAATCTCCGGTATATAACCGGAGATTTTTCTTGCAAAGTGTTGCGCTATATGGTATAGTTAGTTATACAAATCATACCAATCATACTGGAAGGAGAATGTTATGAAAAAACCGGAAGGAAAATACGCGTGGACAGTAACGGTAGGCGAAAAGGGTCAGATTGTGATTCCGAAACAAGCCCGGGAAGTATTTCAAATCAAACCCGGAGATACATTGGTAATGCTTGGGGATATAAAAAGAGGACTTGCCATTCCGCCGAAAGAAATGTTTGAGAAGTTTTCCCACGCGGTCTATGAAATGAAAGAGGACGCAGAATGAATGCCATTGAGATAAATGCTTTAACAAAAACATACAAGGATACCGTGGCAGTAAACGGGCTGACCCTTTCCATTGCCGAGGGGGAGTTGTTTTCCCTGTTAGGGGTTAACGGCGCAGGAAAAACCACAACAATTAAGATGTTGTCCTGCTTGATAAAACCCACCCGGGGCGATGCCTTTTTGCTGGGAAAAAGTATCCGGACGGATACCGCCGAAGTGAAATCCCTTATGGGTATTTCTCCCCAGGAAACCGCGGTGGCGCCGGGATTGACAGTGCAGGAAAATCTGGAGCTGATGTGTGGTATTTACGGTTTTTCCAAGGAGAAAACCCAAAGACGCATAGCAGATTTGACGGAAGAATGTAGCTTGCGGGATATTCTGCGAAAAAAAGCCGGCAAGCTGTCCGGTGGTTGGCAAAGACGGCTCAGTATTGCTATGGCGCTGATTGGAGAGCCTAAAATCCTGTTTTTGGACGAGCCCACTTTGGGGCTGGACGTGATAGCCCGCAGTGAACTATGGGATACTATTCGCGCGTTAAAGGGGAAGACCACGGTGATTCTCACTACCCACTATATGGAGGAGGCAGAGAGCCTTTCTGACCGCATCGGCATTATGAAAAACGGCAAGCTGATTGCATTGGGAACTGTCCAATCGCTTATGGAGCAAGCCGGTAAGGAGAAATTCGAGGAGGCATTTGTGTCCTTGGTAAAGGAGGCGAAAATATGAGAATGCTGACCTTTGCAAAGCGATCACTGAAGGAAATTCTGCGAGATCCGTTAACCCTTGTGTTTGGTCTCGGTTTTCCCGGTATTTTAATTTTGCTCCTTTCGGCGATACAGGCTAATATTCCCGTGAGTCTTTTTGAAATTGACAGACTTGCCCCGGGAATGACTGTTTTCGGTCTTTCCTTTATGACGCTGTTTTCCGCAACCCTGATTGCTAAGGACAGGGAAAGCGCATTTTTGATTCGCCTCTATGCAACACCAATGAAGGCGGCGGATTTTATTTTGGGATATACCTTACCCATTGTTCCTGTTGCCGTGGCGCAAAGCGCGGTTTGCTATGGAATTGGGCTGCTTTTAGGAATGCATCCTACGGTAAACATTTTCTATGGACTACTATTCGTGATTCCGATAGCGCTGTTCTTTATTGGATTGGGGCTGCTGTTTGGCAGTATTTTGAATCAAAAACAGGTTGGCGGCCTTTGCGGCGCTCTGCTGACAAACCTTACCGCCTGGCTCTCCGGGATATGGTTTGACCTGGAATTGGTGGGCGGCGCATTTCAAAAAATAGCCAATGCCTTACCGTTTTATCACGCAGTGCAGTTGGAACAGGCCGTGTTTGCGGGAAATTTCTCAGAAGTAAAGTCCCATATTTTATGGGTGCTGGGTTATGGTGTGATTACCATACTTCTAGCAGTAATGGTATTTTTAAGGCAAATGAAAAAAGGATAAATTAAAACATCTTGCGCCCAGCAGCGCAAGATGTTTTTTATACAAAAATGTTTGAAATCAAACATACCGAATGGGAATTCTGTGATATACTTACTTTACAAAATGAAGGAGGTGGACAGTATGACGCTGGAAGGTTGTCAAGGAAAGCCCAAAACCCCAACCATTATTGAAAAAATCTGTCCCAACTGTGGACACGAAATTGAAATGTTCTCCATTGATACGCAAATGCCCTGTGAACATTGCGGCTTTGTGGCGTATAACGACACCCTGAGCTGTGTGCAGTGGTGCGCCTATGCCAAGGAATGCGTAGGTGAGGAGATGTATAATGCAATGATGAAGATTGCAGCCAATCAAAAGAAGGGATGAGCCATATGAAACGAAGAATTATTGAAATCAATGAAGAAAAATGCACAGGTTGTGGCATCTGCGCCGATGCCTGCCACGAGGGCGCAATCGGTATGGTAGATGGAAAGGCAAAACTTTTGCGGGATGATTACTGTGACGGCTTAGGTGATTGCCTGCCAACCTGCCCTACCGGCGCAATTTCCTTTTTGGAACGGGAGGCTGCGGCTTATGACGAGGCGGCAGTGAAAGCCAATATGGCGAAGAAAAAACAGGCCTGTTCCTCCGGTGGCTGTCCGGGCGCAGCGGCGCAAAGAATAGAAAGACCACAGACACCTGAAATCAGCCGGAACGTTGTTTCCAGATTGCAAAACTTCCCCGTGCAAATCAAGCTGGCGCCGTTGCAAGCGCCTTATTATGATGGCGCAAAGCTCCTGATTGCCGCCGATTGTACCGCATATGCCTACGCCAGCTTCCACGAGGACTTTATCCGCGGCAAGGTGACACTGATCGGTTGTCCCAAGCTGGACGGTGTGGACTATAGTGAAAAGCTCACGCAAATCATTCAAAACAACGATATCCAAAGTGTCACTGTGGTTTGTATGGAAGTGCCCTGCTGCGGAGGTCTGGAGTTTGCAGTAAAGAAAGCGCTGCAGCAAAGTGGGAAATTTATCCCCTGGCAGGTAGTTACCGTGGGAATTAACGGCAGCATTTGTGATTGAAAAACAACTGTTTTGTTGTTATAATAATCAAAAAACCGGAAGGAGTGCGCTATGGAACAGTATTTGTTTATCTTGCGGAACAGTCCCTTTTTTCAGGGAATGACCGGGGAGGAAATATTGTCCGTTCTGCATTGTGTCAACGCAACAGTCCTCCGGAAGAAAAAGGACGATTATATCCTTCGGGTGGGGGATAGTACAAAAACTATGGGATTGGTACTAAGCGGCTCGGTGCTGTGCTTGCAGGAGGACCTGTGGGGACATCGGAATATCATACACCGTATCGGTGCGGGTGAGTTTTTTGCAGAGGCCTTTGCCGCAACCTCCGGAAGCGTGTTGGATGTCAATGTTGTAGCAGATGAAGATACAGAGGTTATGCTTCTGCATATGGACAGATTGCTGCAAACCTGTTCTCACGCTTGCGACCATCATAATCGTTTGGTGCGGAACTTGGTGTCTGTAATGGCCCGCAGGGTAATGGATTTGAATGAAAAAATTACCCATATGGCAAAACGCAGCACCCGGGAAAAACTGCTGTCATACCTGTCTGCCGAGTCTATACGGCAGGGAAAGCTCTCCTTTGCAATACCCTATGACAGACAACAACTGGCGGACTACCTTTGCGTGGAACGGGCGGCTATGTCAGTGGAATTGAGCAAGCTGCAAAAGGAAGGTTTTCTTAGAACAAACCGGAATCATTTTGAACTTCTTATGAAATAACAATCGTAACGCAAAGCAATATATAACTGTTATCTGCATAAAATTTTATCAGCAATAAAGGAGACTTCTATGAATTTCAGTGAAATTGCGCAAACACGTCAGTCTTGTCGAAACTATGATGCCTGCAAAGCAGTAGAGGAAGAAAAACTGAATGCGATTTTGCAAACGGCGCGCCTGTCGCCCTCTGCCTGCAACAGCCAGCCTTATCATTTCTCTGTCTGTCGCGGAGAAACCGCAAAGCTGGTTGCAAAGGCCTGTCAGGGAATGGGAATGAATAAATTTGCGTCTGACGCGCCGGTGCTGCTGGTAATTTCGGAAGAGCCTTACTGCAAAACAGCAGCTATGGGCGCTAAGGTCAAGGGTAACGATTATCGCTCTATCGATATCGGCATTGCCGCTGCATATATCACTGCAGAAGCTACTGCGCAGGGCTTAGGAAGCTGCATTTTGGGCTGGCTGAACAGCGAAAAAATCCAGTCAATCTGCAACCTGCGTGGCGCAGTTCGCTTGGTTATTACTCTGGGCTATGCCGCAGAGGATGACAAGCTCCGCGCTAAAAAGCGGAAAGAACTGGACGAACTGGTCAGTCAATTTTAAAAAGAAAATGAAAACAATGGAAACAAAACGTTTAATTCTCCGTCCCTGGCAGGAGAGTGATGCAGAAAGTCTTTACGAATACGCAAAGGATCCGGCGGTGGGTCCTCCTGCAGGATGGCCGCCCCACACCAGCGTGGAAAACAGCCGGATGTTGATCCGGACGGTGCTGTCGAGTCCGGAAACCTATGCGGTGTGTCTGAAAGACGGCAAAGCAATTGGTAGTGTGGGGCTAAAGCTGAAAGGCTACACGGATATGACCGACCGGGATGATGAATGTGAGCTTGGCTACTGGATTGGTAAGCCGTTCTGGGGACAGGGGCTGATTCCCGAGGCGTGTGACGAACTGCTCCGCTATGCCTTTGAAGAACTGAATATGCGCGCAGTGTGGTGTGGCTATTATGAGGGAAATGAGAAATCCCACCGCGTCCAGGAAAAGCTGGGCTTTGCATATCATCACACTACGGAAAACATAGATGTAGCGCTGCTGAAGGAAAAGCGAACCGGCCATACATCGTTGCTGACGCGCGAAAACTGGCTGGTAAGCAGAACTTGCGAAGGAGTGTTCCGCACAGAGGGGAAAGAAACGGTATGAAACTACTATTGAACGCACTGACAAAGTATATCTGCGGCTTGCTGTTGGTGGGACTTTTCATTTTTTTGCCGGCAGGTACGCTGTACTATTGCAACGGCTGGCTGTTTATTGGCTTGCTGTTTGTACCTATGTTGATTGCCGGATTGGTGATGTTCTTTAAAACCCCTGACTTCCTTGCCAAACGGCTGGATGCCAAGGAAAAGCAGGCAACACAGAAAGGTGTTGTTGCTCTGTCCGGGTTGATGTTCATTGCAGGCTTTGTGGTGTCAGGGCTGGATTTTCGTTTTGGCTGGTCGAGAATACCTGCAGTTGTAACGATTATAGCATCTGCTCTGTTTTTGCTTGCCTATGTCTTGTATGCTGAGGTGATGCGTGAAAACGCATACCTGAGTCGTACCGTCAAGGTAGAGGAAGGGCAGACTGTAATAGACACAGGTCTGTATGGCATTGTCCGTCACCCTATGTATATGGCTACCATCCTGCTGTTTTTGATGATTCCTGTGGTGCTTGGCTCCTGGTACGCGCTGATTGCTTTTGCCTTTTATCCTGCAATTATTATTGTCCGGATCAAAGATGAGGAAGATTTACTGACACGGGAGCTTCCCGGCTACGCCGAATATAAAAAGAAGGTCAAATACAGAATTGTTCCATTTGTCTGGTGAGGTGAAAATATGTTAATCAATGGTTGTCAGGAAGGCAAGGGAACACCCCGCCTTGTAGAAGTGAAATGCCCCAAGTGTGGCGCGTGGGTGGAAGTGTTTGTGAAGATGGGCGGTGCGATTGGTGAAACCGGAACGCTGGTGAACGACGAAACCTGCGCTTGCGGCCATATCCTTCCTGCCGGGAGCTACGAAACAGATTATGAACAATAAACAATGCCGCCCATCAAAACGGGCGGCATTGTTCATTTGCAGCATATACTTTTCTGCGTGACAATAGTCAGTAGCGTATCCCCTAACTGGGTCAGAGAAACGCCCAGCAATTCCAGCTCCTCTTGGGTAAGCTGACAGGCCAGATAATTTGCAATTGCCGTAATCGTTGCGGTCAATTCACACGCATTCATAATATCACCTTCCATACTATATTATGAAAGGCTTTGAAATCAGTTTATAAAGGGATGTTGTTTAAGAATTGGGGGATACAGACGGCAGGTTACCCAAATTGTTATTTTCGCTGCCATCGGGGATCGATTTCAGATATTCTGTATCTCCTCTATGGGCAATGCCTACACCGGCAATTTGCCCTTGTTTAGCCATATTCACCGCCTGTTGCTTTTCCACAATGGAATTGTCCGAAAGCTGATAGCCGGTGATTCTGCCACCTTCTTTTACCAACCCAACAATTCGTTTCGCATTGGCATTTGCTTGCGGAATCTGATCCAAGGTCTGCTTGACAAGTTCGTGTCCGTCCATAAAATCACTCCTTTGGGCTTAGTGTTTAC
>JAZNDB010000141.1:0-2397 GCA_045587845.1 Faecousia sp. | reverse complement strand
TATTCTGTTATGATTGAAAACGTTGCGTATGTATTACCCACTAGTTGGGTTCAACGGCTTCAGACCGGATGTTCTGAAAAATGATTCTTGTGCCCTCTAACGCAGTTAGGGGGCGCATTTTGTTGAGATTGCGAACCCATTTCGCAATGACAGAAAAGGACGGAGCGCGGCGGGCCGATGTGGTCATCGGTCCCCGGAAATGTTCTCATAAGCTCACAATGACATCTCATATTGACGCACATTGGGATTTCTGTTAAAATTATCATAGAGGTGAGTACTATGCACGAAAACCATTTGTGGAAACAAGCGGAGCATTTGAAAATCCGCACCGGTGCAGAAATCGTCGGCGGTTTTGATGTGGGTTTTGACAGCAAGATCCCGGAAGTAACCCAGGATGCTCTGATGAAATTTGTATACTGGGCGGAAGATCATTTTTCCTTTCCGGTCACATTATGGGTAGATTTTCGCTACAACCATTATCTTGTAGACAAAGACGGAAAACGGGTGGGCTACAAGTTCTACTGGGCAGATTGGAAACCCTATCCGGTGATAGAAAACCCGGATGACATTCCTGTCATTGAGTTACCGGTGCGCCTGGAACACAGTGCCATCGACGAGATTCTTTTTTCCTTCATTGAAGCCATTTCCCATTACTATGCCTGGCTGACCAATTCTCTGACAGAGGATTTTCAGCCCGACGAAACTCAAACCGCCGAAATCCTTTATACTTACTTAAATGAAACGAATCAGGAGGTACCTTATGGCAACTTTTAACGAGCTGATGCAAAAATATGTGAACACCGATTATCCTGTTTTGCTGGATCTGGCAAAGGAAGCAATCCGTCGTCTGACTCCCGTCTGCAAGCAGGTAGATCCCGAGCATAACGGCTATTATATGCTGTCGTCCATCATTTTGTCTGCCGTTGGTCAGGATGGTGTTCTGACTGCCCTGGAGAAAAAGCTTTTGATGGAATCCACCGGCATCTCTGATGCAGAAGTAGGCAAGCTTTTGGCGATGTACGATCCTAAAATGCCGGACCTTGTGGATCATTTCTGCGACAATATGGGGGAAGATACGAAGGCAGATACCATTATGCTGGTCACCCTGTTTTGCGCTGTAGACGAGAAGATCTCCAAGGAAGAAACTGCATTTATCAAGAAGCTGTTTGCGTGATATGAAAGTTTTGATTGCCATCGATTCCTTTAAGGGAAGCTTGAGCTCTCTGCAGGCAGGAAACGCTGTTAAGGAAGCCATACTGGCTGTGTCTGCCGATGCGGAAATCACGGTGCTTCCGGTAGCCGACGGCGGTGAAGGTACGGTGGAGGCGATGTGCAGTGCCGGTGGGCAGCCGGTATGTGCTTCGGTCTGCGGACCGTTGGGCGCGCCTGTGGACGCACAGTACTGCATTTTGGGGCAGACAGCGGTCATAGAAATGTCCGCCGCTGCCGGAATCACCCTTGTGCCTCAGGAGCAACGAAATCCTTATTTTACAACCACTTTTGGTGTGGGGCAGCTGATTTTGGACGCGCTGGGCAGGGGGTGCCGCAGCTTTATTGTGGGTATTGGCGGCAGTGCCACCAATGACGGTGGCACCGGTATGCTCAGCGCCCTGGGATTTCGGTTTTTGGATGCAGAGGGATGCCCTATTTCTTTAGGTGGGAAGGGTCTGCAGGACCTTGCCTCCATTGATATTTCCGGTGCAGATCCCCGTTTGAAAAGCTGCAGTTTCCGTATCGCCTGTGATGTGAAAAATCCTCTGTGCGACGAAACCGGGTGCAGTGCTGTGTTCGGTCCGCAAAAGGGTGCGACACCGGAACAGATAGCAAATATGGACGCTTGGCTGAAAAACTATGCAGCGCTTTCTGCGCAGGTCAGCGAAACCGCCGACCCTCTCTTCCCCGGTGCCGGGGCAGCGGGCGGTCTGGGCTTTGGCTTTTTGGCATTTTTGAATGCCAGACTGGAGCCGGGTACGCAGATTATTTTTGACGAAATCTCTTTGGAGCGATACATAGAAAATTGTGATATCGTGGTCACCGGCGAGGGCCGTTTGGATACGCAAACGGTAATGGGCAAAACCCCTGTCGGGGTTGCAAAGCTTGCCAAAAAACACAAAAAGCAGGTCATTGCCTTTGCCGGTTGTGTCACGGAAGATGCAGCTGCCTGCAACGACTATGGCATTGACGCCTATTTTCCCATCGTGCCCGGAGTGGTTTCCTTGGCAGAAGCAATGGACCCGGAAAACGCCTACCGCAATCTAAGAAATACCGCATATCAGGTATTTCGGCTTATACAAAAAAATGCTTGACCGGAGGGTCAAGCATTTTTTATTATACGGATTGCCACGCACCTGCGGTGCTCGCAATGACAGCTTTACTGGGTGAGTACTGTGAAATAGT
>JAZNDB010000140.1:0-3887 GCA_045587845.1 Faecousia sp. | reverse complement strand
TTCAGCAGGCGCGTCGGCAGCGGAGCCGCCACGGAGCGCGGAGGTGTCTTCGCCGGGGTTGCCCACGGCACAAACATTGGTCAGGCAGGGCACTTCGTCGCCTTCTTCAAAGAAGATGTCCAGAAGAGTACCTGCTGCGGTGGATTCACATTCAAAGCTTGCCTTATCGGTCTCGTAAGTAAACAGAACGTCGCCAACGTTTACGGTGTCGCCAACCTTCTTAACCCATTCACCGATAATACAGCTTTCCACGGTGATGCCCGCTTTGGGCATAATGACTGCATTTGCCAAAGGGATGTCCTCCTTTATTATCCGGGAGACTGAAAAAACATATCCACAGTCCCCCATTGTTATAGCTTGTTAATTATAACACCACTTGCCACCTTTCGTCAATAGGTATTTCCCATAAAACGCACAATACCGAATCCTGAATGATAGTCAGGATTCGGTATTGGGATTTTTTATAGAATTTTTAACCCGGCCTGGGCAGCCGCCTTTTGGAAAGTATCCGGCAAAGCCGCATCGGTAATCAGATAATCCACATCGGAAAGATTGGCGAAAGTATAGGGCATCAGACATTTCAGCTTGTCGTGGGTACACATTGCAACGCTGGTGCGTGCCTTTTGAATCACCAGCCGTTTTACCAGCATATCCCCCTCAGTACCGCAGGTGAAGCCTGCCTCCGGGCTACAGCCGGACACACCGATGAAGGCCAAATCAATATTGATTTTATCCAACATTTCCAACGTATTTTGTCCAAAAAGCGCCAAATTCTTCCGATTTATCGTACCGCAGCACAATGTTACAACAGGATTGTGCAGCCGGCAAAGCTCCAGAGCAATGCTGGGACCTGTGGTAATTATGTTCAAATTAATGTCCGGCAGGCTCTTTGCCAGCATCAGATTGGTGGTACTGGCATCTAAAAACACAGAGCTGTGGGGCTGGAGAAACTCCATCGCTTTTTGGGCAATTACAAATTTTCCGGAGTTGTTCTCCCCTATCCGTACATTAAATTCCGGATCGCCGTTATGGACTACGGACTTGGCGCCGCCACGAAACTTCACAATCGCGCCGTCTTCCACAAGGGTGTCCAAATCCCTGTGAATGGTCATCAAGGACACCTCCGGGAACAGCGCTTGCAATTCCTTAATGGTAACGGTACTCTTTTTTTCAATATAAGCCTTCATTCTGCTCAGACGAATTTCATTCATTACGCTCCCTCAAATGTTACAATGTTATAATGTTATTTTGATATAACATATATAACACCTTACCACATTTTTGTCAAGGCTTTTTCACAAAATTACCATTGACGGAATTCTGCCTCTATCTTATAATAACAGTGATTTCAGCACAGAAAGGTATCGCTATGATTACACAGCTTCGTATATGGGAAAGCAAAGGGTTTGACCCCTATGAGAATCTCGCTGCAGAAAAGTATTTGATGGACATCACCCCCAAAGGGTGCTGCGTGTTATATTTATGGCAAAACCAGAACACAGTGGTCATCGGACGGAATCAGAATCCCTGGTTGGAGTGCCGCACTTCCCTTTTAGATGAAGAGGGCGGTCGATTGGCGCGCAGACTTTCCGGCGGTGGGGTGGTGTTTCACGATTTGGGAATTCTGAATTTCACATTCATTATGTCCAAAGAGGATTATGACTTGGATAAGCAGGTATCGGTCATTCAAAAAGCCTGCGCATTGGCAGGCATCACGGCTGAAAAGTCCGGACGGAACGATCTGTTGGCAGACGGACGAAAATTCTCCGGTAATGCCTTCTATCAAAACGCTACCCACGCCTATCACCACGGCACGTTGATGATTGACGTGGACAAAGAAAAACTGGGCAGATATTTAAGTCCCCCAAAAGCAAAACTGGAAGCAAAAGGCGTTGCATCTGTCCGTTCCCGTGTGGTAAACCTGAAAGAACTTGCGCCGCAGCTAACCATTGACGCAATGAAGCAGTATATGGCTGATGCCTTTCCAGAAGTTTACGGTATAGAAGCTACCTCCCTCATTTTGCAGGAGAACGATTTTGCCGAGATTGCTGCATTAGCGCAAACCTACGGTAGCTGGGAGTATCTGTTCGGCACACCACTCCCCTTTTCCTTCCAATGTGAACGTCACTTTGCGTGGGGACATATCCATTTGCAATTAGACGCTAAAAACGGCATTATTACCGGCGCAAAGGTCTACTCCGACGCAATGGACTGGACCTTGCCAAGTGTTACGGAGTCTGCCTTGATCGGTTGCCGGTTTGAAACCGCTGCTATGGCAGAGCGCCTGCAACAATCCCCGCTGGCTTTGGATATCCGTCAAGACCTGTGCCAAATGCTGGAAGATCAAATGCTATAAAACAGATTTGAGGCACCCTCCTTACGGAGTGTGCCTCAAAATTTATTGTTATTTTGTCATCAGTTCTCTTAAGAACTGCCGGTTGGCTTCCAAATCCGGCAACAGAACACTCATACCCCGAACAGAGGCATACTTATAGGTATCGTCCAGAGGAATCCGCTGGTTTGTCACCTTCATACTGCCAAGCATCGGCGCGATCTCCATAAAGCAATCCATAATTTCCCGGTTGTTCATATCCGTAGTAATCATTGGCAGTATGTTTTTCAGCAGGTCGTTGAGCTGTGTAACACTTAAACCCTTACATTTTTCAAACACAGCGTTCAACACATCTCTCTGCCGCTGTGTGCGGGAGAAGTCGCCACTGCCTACAGAACGGTTACGGGCGTGGGCCAAAGCGGTTTTGCCGTCCATATGGTTCATTCCGGCAACCACTTGATAACCCTTGGCAATCAGGTGATTGGCTTCGGAATTGGACAGCTTAATGTCCACGCCACCTACCAAATCAATGACCTTTGTAAAACCGTCAAAGTCCACCTCAATATTTCCGTCAACGTAAATACCAAAATTGTCCTTCATACAGGTATTGAGCAGCTTCATACCGCCGAATGCATAGCAGGCATTCATACGGTTATCCTGATAGCCGGAAATCTGCACGTACATATCCCGCATAAAGGAGGTCATCGTCATTTCCTTGGTCTTCTTGTTGATGGTGCACAGAATCATTGTGTCGGAACGGGTCCGTCCCTCTCCGGGACGGCGGTCCTGTCCAATCAGCATAATGTTGATAATGTGGTCACCGTGCTTTACAGCCTCTGTGCTATCATCCCACTCCACATCTGTGGGATCTACGGTTTCACCGGTGAAATCAGGATCCATAGATTCTGTTTGCTGGTTCATAAAGTCTTCGTATTCCTCCGATGACATTGTACTGTCATCGGGATTTTTATTGATCAGATTCAGCAGATTTTCCATATATGCCGTGGCGGCGATCAGTGTAACTAGAATCAGCGCCAGCACAACACTTAGTATGATCAGCAAAATCCGCTTTACTTTTGCCTTGTTCAAAACAATTCCTCCTGTTTATAGGGCATCCCATTTTTTAGAAAAATGGTGCAATAAAGTCAAACCAGTCTTCAAAACCGTTCCAGCCGCCATTGTTATTCTCGTTTTGTGAAGGCTCTTGGGGCTGGGTGGGTGTAGTTTCTGTTTGCGCAGGTTTTTCATCCAGGGTGACGCTCAAATAGACCTGCTTTCCGCCTCGGTAAACCGTTACGGAAATGGTTTCACCTGCCTTAAATCTACGCAACACTCTGGTGAGGGTGGTAACAGAATCTACATCGTAACCGCCCAGGTTCACAATGATATCTCCGGTTTTGATGCCGCCGGCTTGGGCGCAATAGCCCTTAATTGCTTCCTCTACGTATGCGCCTGCGGGTAGTCCGTACGACTGGGCAGAGGAATCCACATCACGTACGTAAACACCTAAATATGCGCCGGTCACATAGCCATAGGTCTTTAAATCCGCCAGAAT
>JAZNDB010000139.1:0-3263 GCA_045587845.1 Faecousia sp. | reverse complement strand
GGCAGCGCTGTTGAAAGCTTACCGAGCGGTGGAAAGTCATTGAGCAGAAGTTTGTAGGAGAGGCCGATAGGGAAGTGGTGAACGATGCAGCTGCCAAAGCGATGATTTCAGCGCTTGGCGACCGCTGGAGTTATTACATCTCGGCTGAGGATTATGCCGCCCATTTGGAAAACAAGAACAATGCCTATGTTGGAATTGGCGTCACTATTGAAAAAAAGCAAGATGGAATGGGTTTTGACATTCTTGAAGTAACGCCCGGAGGCTCTGCCCAAGACTCCGGTATACAGCCGGGTGATATTCTGGTGGCAGTAGACGGAGAATCGGCTACGGAAATGTCCGCAGACGCCCTGAAGAACTTGATTCGGGGAAAGAAGGGTACAAAGCTGACAGTCACCGTGCAACGCAATGGGGAACGGCTGGATTTCACCGTGGAACGGCGGGAAATCAAAGTGACCGTAGCAACAGGAGAACTGTTAGAGGGCAATATTGGTTTGGTACGCATTGCCAATTTTAATACAAACTGCGCAAATGAAACCATTGCCGTGATAAAAGACCTGCAGCAGCAGGGCGCAGACAAGCTGATTTTCGATGTGCGCAACAACCCGGGTGGCTACGTAAGTGAAATGCTGCAGGTGCTGGATTATTTGCTGCCTGAGGGTGTTTTGTACCGCAGCCAGGACTATATGGGCAGGGAAGAGGAAGAACACTCCGACGCATCCTGCCTGGAAATGCCTATGGCTGTTTTGGTGAATGGAGACAGCTATTCTGCCGCAGAATTTTTTGCCGCCTGCCTGCAGGAAAAGAAGTGGGCAACTGTGGTGGGAGAACGGACCACAGGCAAGGGCCATTACCAGAATACCATTCGCCTTTCCGACGGCTCAGCAGTAAATCTGTCCACAGGCAAATACTTCACCCCCAACGGTGTGAACCTGACAGAACTGGGCGGATTAACCCCCGATGTGCTATCGCAGGTGGATAAACAAACTGCCGCAAATATCTATGCCCAGTTGGTTCCGGCAGAGGAAGATCCGCAAATTCAAGCTGCAGTAGGGGCAATTATTCAGTAAAAACGGAAAAAACCTTGACTTAGGCTGGTTTTTTCTCTATAATGTTCTAAGCTATGGAAACTTTTATGGAAGAAAGGATTTGTGTATATGGCAAAGGAATTTAAGATTACCAGTTTGCGTTTGGCTGACTTGGAAAAGGAACTGAATTACTTGAAAACCACCCGTGAGCGTGAGATCGCTGCAATGATTGCAGAAGCACGTTCCTACGGTGACTTGTCCGAAAACTCCGAATACGATGCCGCGAAGAATGAGCAGGCAAAGCTCTACGGACGTATTGCTGAGATTGAGGATATTTTGTCCCACGCAGTCATTATTGAGGACGAGAATGAAAATTCCGGTTTGGTAGGTTTGGGTTGCACCGTTACCGTGGAAGACGAAAAGGGCAAGAAGACCACATATAGAATCACCGGCTCCCAGGAAGCCAATCCTATGGAGTTCAAGCTCTCCGATGACTCTCCCTTTGGCCGCGCCATTGTTGGTAAGGCTATCGGTGATAAGTTTACCGTCAATGCGCCCTCCGGTTCCTACACCATGAAGGTGGTTGACATTACGCGCGAGGGTTAAGTTATGGCAAAGTTTGAACCGCAGGCTGAATTGCCTGTATCCGAACAGGCCCAAATCCGCCGGGAAAAGCTGGCGGCTTTGCAGGCCGAGGGCCGTGACCCCTTTGTGCAAACCAAGTTTGATTTCAATGCGGATTCTGCCGCAATTAAGGCAGATTACGAAGGCTTTGAGGGTAAGATTGTCAAGGTTGCCGGCAGACTTATGAGCAAGCGCGGACAGGGTAAGGTAATGTTCTGCGATTTGCAGGATGCTACAGGCCGTATCCAGTTGTTCGTAAAGATTGACGAACTGGGTGAGGAAGAATACGCCTATTTCAAGAAGTACGATATCGGCGATATCGTGGGTGTTGAGGGCGAAGTGTTTAAGACCAAGACCGAGGAAATCTCCGTCCGCGCAAAGACCGTTACACTGCTCTCTAAGTCCCTGCTGCCTCTGCCCGAAAAGTACCACGGCCTGACCGATAAGGAAATGCGTTTCCGTCAGCGCTATGTGGATCTGATGGTGAATCCCGAGGTAAAGCAAAACTTTGTGGTCCGTTCCAAGTTCATTAAGTTTATGCGTAACTACTTGGATAATATGAACTATATTGAGGTAGAAACCCCTGTGCTGAACACCATCGCAGGCGGCGCATCTGCCCGTCCCTTTATTACCCACCACAACACGTTGGATATTGATATGTATATGCGCATCGCTACCGAGCTGCCTCTGAAGCGGCTGATTATCGTTGGTATGGACCGTGTATACGAAATCGGCAGAATCTTCCGTAACGAGGGTATGGACCCCAAGCACAATCCCGGGTTTACTTCTGTTGAGTTGTATCAGGCTTACGCAGATTTCCACGATATGATGGACATCGCTGAGGGTATTATCTCCGGCGCTGCCAAGGAAATTCTGGGTACTTACCAAGTGGAGTGGATGGGCGAGCAAATCGATCTAACACCCGGCTGGCGTCGCTTGAGTATGGTGGACGCTGTCAAGGAGTATGTTGGCATCGATTTTAATGCTATCACCGACGATGCCAAGGCGGTAGCCGCTGCCAAGGCAAAGGGTGTGGAACTTGCCGATGCCGCTGAAAAGACTTGGGGCAACGCCCTGTATGCTTGCTTTGATCAGAGAGTTGAGGACAAGCTGATCCAGCCTACCTTTATTACTATGTACCCTGTTGAGGTATCTCCTCTGACCAAGCGCAGCCCTGCAGACCCCCGTCTTACGGAGCGGTTTGAGCTGTTTATCTGCCATAGTGAATTGGCAAACGCCTACTCCGAGCTGAACGATCCCATCGACCAGAGAGGCCGTTTTATGAAGCAGGTGGAGCAGCGTGAGCGTGGCGACGATGAAACCGAGATGCTGGATGAGGATTTCCTCAATGCAATGGAATACGGTATGCCTCCCACGGGTGGTATGGGCATCGGTATTGACCGTACCGTTATGCTGCTGACCAATAACGACACCATCCGAGAGGTCATTCTGTTCCCCACAATGAAGCCCCTTGACTAAGAAAAACCGCATAAACACTGTGTTTTTCGAGGTTTTGGACCGCCAAAATCGTAAGCCATAAGCCAAACTTAAGCCAATGCATGTTTTTGTGCAAAAAATGACGGTTTTAAGTGGGCAAGGCAAGAGCAAAAGTTC
>JAZNDB010000138.1:0-2815 GCA_045587845.1 Faecousia sp. | reverse complement strand
TTTCTAAACGACGATTTTTTGAGAGAAAGCGAGAGAATTTGAATGACGACTAAGGAACTGAAAAACGAGAAGCAGAAGAAAGAAAAACTGACAAAGATTATTAAAGTAGAGATTGAACGCTATATCATATGGACAGGGCATACTAAAGCTGAACTGGCGACCAAAATGGGAATGTCCCTTGCGTCCTTGTACAATAAAGTAAATGATGTTGACAAGTTTACATATAAGGAGCTGCGGCGGCTCTGTAATATCCTTGAAATGACCGACGAAACAAAACTAGCTTTAATTGCATAAAAGAACGGGAAAGAACCGCTATGGCTCTTTCCCGTGTTTCTTTACGCACCTATGATTACCAGCGTTGCCGGTAATCATAGGTGTGTTTATTTGTGTTCTTTGAACATAGTTGTAAAGAATGTGTCCAGCGTTATATCGTGCTGATCTGTTACATTTTTAAAAGTGTGCTGATAAACCCTTTTCAGCATATCCTCTGATGCGTGACCCATTTTCTCCTTTGCGTATCGGTTGGGGATTCCGTGCATTAACATTATGGAAGCGTAATAATGGCGTAAAGCGTGGAAGTTATAAGGGAAGTCCAGCCGCTTACTTTGGCGCTGATAAAGGCTTTCCATTCCTTTGGCTGGTTCTTTAATAACAAAACCGCTTTTGTCTTCTATTTCCTCCAGCGCATCCATCAACACTTGCGGAATGTGCAGCGTTCGCTTACCTTTCTTGGTCTTGGTTGCCTTGAGTACATATTCGCCACCCTCGCCACGAACTTTGGCGTGGTTAATGTTGATTTTTCTGTTTTCCAAATCAATATCTTCCCATTGCAATCCAATGGTTTCACTTTTGCGCAGACCCAAGCACACGGAGAACAGGCAGTACAGATATAGGCGAGTACCTTTTATCTTCTCCATAAATGTCTGCATTTCCTCAATAGATGGAATTTGTATATCGGGGTCTTCTTTTTGGGGCAGACTTGCATTGTTGCCTACTGTAATTCCGTATTTGTTCAGAATCTTATTGAAAAACACATGGGCAGAAAGGACAGTTTTAGGACTTCTGCCCTCGGCATATTCGCCCAACGCCTTTTGATATATGTCCTCGGTCAGCAAACCCACTCGCATATTGATAATAGACTGAAGGGCGTTGTTGCGAATTGATTTATACCCCCGAACAGTTGAGGGAGAAAGAAACTGTGATTCGATATACGAATCAGCCAATTCGCCAAGTGTCTTGTTCTCTGGCTTGGCGTGGTGCTTCCTATCCTCAACAAATTCTCTTGCTGCCAATTCGGCAGCATTTTTTGTTTCTGCCGTAAAAGATTTTGATTTTCTCTCACCATATTCGTCCGTATAGTACGCTTTGCAACGCCAATTTCCGCTTGGGAGCTTGGTTGCTTTTGCCATAGTTCGCCACCTCATTTCTGTATTTTCCTCTATTTTACCAAGGGTAACGGCTATAGTCAATAGTTCGTGGCTGAATCCGTGGCTGTTTTTGTCCTAAAATTCAGCCACAAACCTCTAAAATGCTAGAGAGGATTCTAAAATATTAGAATTTCAAAAGCGGCAAAAGTCCTTGCAAACCAATGCTTTTTGGCAAAAATCAAGCTCCCACAGGATTTTCTGTGGGAGCTTGATTTGGAGCAGGGTACGGGAGTCGAACCCGCCTTCACGGCTTGGGAAGCCGTTGTATTACCGATATACGAACCCTGCGGAAGTGTTGTGGGTATTATAGCAGACCCAATTGGAAATTTCAACACTTTTTTGTCGGAAAGTTATTTCGCCCGCAGCTCCCAGAAGGCCACGGCACTGGCGGCAGCGACATTCAGAGAATCCACCCCATGGTACATGGGGATCTTTACGGTATAGTCGCACTGGGCGATAGTGGCATCCACCAGCCCGTCGCCCTCGCTGCCCAGGATGATGGCCAGCTTTTCTTCTTCTGCCAGCCGGGGGTCATCGATGGAAACGGAGTCATCGCTGAGGGCCATGGCGGCAGTTTTGAAGCCCATGGCATTCAGCCGCTCCATCCCCGGATGGGGCCAATGGGAGATCTCGCTGCCCAAAAACGTCCAGGGGATCTGGAACACGGTGCCCATACTCACCCGGGCACTGCGCCGGTACAGCGGATCCGAGCAGCCGGGGGTCAGCAGCACCGCATCCATGCCAAGAGCGGCAGCGGAACGGAAAATAGCGCCCACATTGGTGGGGTTCATCACGTTCTCCAAAATCGCCACCCGGCGGGCATTTTTGAGGATCTCTTCCGGTTCCGGCAGCTTGGGACGGCGCATGGCGCACAGCACGCCCCGGGTCAGATGGTAGCCTGTAAGTTGACATAACACATCCCGATCGGCGGTGAAAACGGGAATATCGCCGCACCGGGCGATGACATCTTCGGCAGAGCCTTCAATGTCCTTGCGCTCCATCAGCAGGGAAACCGGCTGACAGCCGGCATCCAGCGCCCGGTGGATGACCTTGGGACTCTCGGCGATAAACATCCCCTTGGCAGGCTCGAAGCGGTTAAGCAGCTGCGCTTCGGTGAGCCGTGCGTACACATCCAGCTCCGGGGCAGCAAAATCGGTGATCTCAATAATATTTGGCATAATGTACTCCTGGGTGTTTTTTACCATTATATATGGTATGGCAGAAAAAAGCCAGTTATTTTTCCAATGGAACGATAAATGATTGTTTATATTAGTAACCCACCGTAGGGCAAGGGCATGATTTGTATAGGTATGATTGCCCCCGGCAATCATTTTGATTTGAATTCGCTGCGCGACGCACCGCCCTTGCCGTCTGCGGCTGTAAGCCGC
>JAZNDB010000137.1:0-3849 GCA_045587845.1 Faecousia sp. | reverse complement strand
CACGCCCAGACGCTTAGCCTCGGAATCACGGCCGTTCTTGGTAGAACCACCGCCCTTATGGTGAGCGAAGAACTGAATACCAATTTTCATCATGGTGTTACACCTCCAAAACTTCGATATAATCGGGATATTCGTCCCGCAGGTTGCACAGGTACAGAAGCAAACCGGCAAGTACCGCCTGTACGCTTTCTTCCTCGTCGCAAACGGCGGGGAGAGTCAGGGTGACGCGAGCGTCTTCTTCCTTGACCCGAACTTTGGCCTTTGCGCCACACACATCGTTGATGGTGAGCTCAGCCATTCCAACTGCGGCAGATACAGCTGCGCAGACAATATCCTGTCCTGCCTCAGCATAGCCGCTATGACCGGAGACGGAGAATTTTGTGATTCTGCCATCTTCCATATAAAATTCGCATCGTGTCATAATTACAGTGCGATCTTGGTGATTTCCACCTTGGTGTAGGGCTGACGATGGCCCTGCTTCTTCTTCTCGTTCTTCTTAGCCTTGTACTTGAAGACGGTGATCTTCTTAGCCTTGCCGTTCTTGATAGCCTTAGCCTCTACGGTAGCACCCTCTACAACGGGAGCGCCGATCTTAGAGTTCTCGCCGTCCAGAATAGCCAGAACGTCGAACTTGACGGTAGAGTCAGCCTCAACCTCCAGCTTCTCGATGTACAAAACATCGCCCTCAGCTACGGTGTACTGCTTGCCACCTGTTACGATAACTGCTTTCATCCTTTTTTCACCTACTTTATTTTGTGTAGACTCGCTTTAAAGGCGGGTGCTTTTGGGCGCACCAACTTAAACCTCTTCAATGCGGCTTGACTATTTTAGCAAAGGGTTTTCCAAAAGTCAAGGGTTTTTTGGAACTTTTTTGCCAAATTACAGCACTTTTGCCCCCTCAAATGCCACGTGCAGGGGCATAATCTCCCAGTTTTTTTCTGTGAGGGCAGGCAGCTTTTCCGCCAATCTATCCTTCAGGGTCTTATCCCGAGTAATGCACAGCAAGGTAGGACCTGCGCCACTAAGGCAGAATGCCGCGCCGGAAGTGCGGGCAACGCCCTCTATCACTTCATAATCTGCTACCATATGCTTACGGTAGGGCTGGTGGAGCTTATCCTGCATAGCGTTACGCAAGAGTTTCTCATCGCCCAGCTCCAACGCCTTCAGCACCATTGCGCCGTGGGAGATGTTATAAATGGCATCTGCCCGATTCACCGTTTCCGGCAGCACTGCTCTTGCCTTTACAGTAGGCATATCAAAATCGGGAATCAGCGCTATGATTTCCCAATCCGGGTGCAGCGGGAAATTGACAGTTACCGGCAGACCGTTATCCACCATAGAGGCGGTAAGTCCGCCGAAAAACGCGGGCGCAAGGTTGTCCGGGTGGCCTTCCATAGCGTTGGTAATATTCAGAAGTCCCTGTGTGGACAGGCGGTTGCCTCTGAGCACGTTGGCGCCCATAGCGCCCGCCACCAAAAGGGCGGCAGAAGATCCCAAACCCCGACAAATAGGGATATTCGCATCAATATGAATTTTTACGCCTTTGACTTCCTCGCTCAAGGAGGCCAGCACTGCGCAGTAAGAAACATAAGCCAGATTGTCCGGGCCGGTATATTCCTCGTCGCAGCCGGTGATTTCCAGACCGCTTTCGGTCTCTTCAAAGGTTACGTCGGTGTATAGTTGCAAAGCGCAGCCAAAGGCATCAAAGCCGGGACCTAAATTGGCGGTGGTCGCCGGAACACGAATTGTTACTGCTTTCATCCTTATAACTCCATTACAAAATCAAGCATTGCTTCTTTTTCAATGACGCTTGTGTGCAATTCCTTTTTCTCCTGCAGACCGGACAGATTCACAGGAACAGGCCAGCCGGTGAGCTTTTCCAAATATTCCATTTGGGCAAATTCGTCCATCTCCGGAGCGTCCGTCAAAGAGGACAGCACCGCTGCAGGGAACTTGTATGCGGAGGCCGTAGACAGCACAACCATAGGACGGTTGTCGCCGGTTTGGTTTACATAATCTTCCGCCACTGCCCAGCCGGTAGCGGTATGGGTATCGCACAGGTATTTCTGATTCTCAAAGACAGTCTTGATAGTCTGCTTTGCTTTTGCATCATCGCAGTAGCCAGCCCAGAACTCCTCTTTGATAGCCGCTTTCAGCGCTGCGGGAACTTCATAAATACCGTTGGTGTTCAGTTCCTTCATAAGTCCCGCCACCAGCGCAGTATCGCCGGAGAGGAAGTACAGCAATCTCTCCAAATTGGAGGACACCAGAATGTCCATAGAGGGAGAGGCGGTCTTATGCAAGGGTCTACGGCGGTCATAGACGCCAGTTTCGATAAAGTCAGTCAGAACATTATTGGCATTGGAGGCGCAAACCAGCTTGCCCACAGGCAGACCTAACTTCTTTGCCAGCCAGCCTGCCAGAATATCGCCAAAATTGCCGGTGGGAACGCAGAAGTTTACCCTGTCGCCCATTTGAATCTGACCGCGGCGGAGTAAATCAGCGTAGGCCTTGAAATAGTATGTAATCTGGGGAGCAAGTCTGCCGATATTGATCGAGTTGGCGGTAGACAGGCGGAGGCGATTGCCGGCGGGAAGTCTTCCCTCTACCGCGCTGGCAAAGATATTCTTCACCCCTGTCTGGGCATCGTCAAAATTGCCCTTTACCGCGCAAACTGCCACGTTATTGCCCTCCTGGGTGACCATCTGCGCCCGCTGAACAGCGGACACACCGCCATCGGGGTAGAACACGCAGATTTTCACACCGTCTACATTGGAAAAGCCTGCCAAGGCAGCCTTGCCGGTATCGCCGGAGGTGGCAGTAAGAATGAGAATATCCTCCTGCATACCCTTTTCCCGTTTTGCCGCAGTGAGCAACTGGGGCAGCATACACAGCGCCACATCTTTAAAAGCAGAGGTGGGACCACGGAACAGCTCCAAAACAGTAAACTTACCGGTATCCACGGTGGGAGTCAGCTCCTCGGTTTCAAACTTGCCCTTATAGGCCCGTTCCACCAGGGTATCCATATTGGGAATTGCCGGCAGCATAGCGCCGATAATGCGGGTTGCCATCTCCATAGTTGACTCCTGCAAGCAGGCAGCGACGTCGATTTTGGGTAAACTTTCCGGCACGTACAGACCGCCGTCGGGGGCTAATCCGGACAGGACTGCCTGGGCGCTATCGACAACATCCAAGTGATTTCGGGTAGAATGGTATAACATACTGATTTCCTCCGCATTTTTCAGCTTTTTTTCTTGACTTTCTATACAAAAACAAAGTATAATGGACACAATTATTTTATTTATACCATAATTGTAATTACATTGGGTATATGATATACTTTTTTACAAGAAATTGCAAGTATTTCAATGATTTTTTCATATGCAAGAGAGATAGGAGGAACTACTATGCGTATTGGTTTGTTGGGATTTGGTGTTGTCGGCAGAGGTGTTTATGACCTGACCGCCTCCCGGGAAGATATGACCGTTGTAAAGGTTGTGTGTCTGGAGGATATTTCCCTGCCCGACGCAGAGGTAACCAACAATTTTCAGGATGTGCTGAACGACACCTCTATTGATACCGTAATCGAGGCTATGGGCGGTCTGCATCCCGCTTACGAGTTTGTTAAGGCTTCTATTGAGGCCGGCAAAAACATCGTCACTTCCAACAAGGCCCTCGTTGCCACGTTCTATGACGAGCTGATTCCTCTGGCTAAGGAAAAGGGTGTTTGTTTCCGTTGTACCGCAGCCGTTGGCGGCGGTATCGGCTGGCTTTCTGAATTGGAACGCGCCCGCCGCGCCCAGACCATCGAGCAGGTGGGCGGCATTATGAATGGCACCTGCAACTACA
>JAZNDB010000136.1:0-12028 GCA_045587845.1 Faecousia sp. | reverse complement strand
CAGCTGTTTCGGTAATGGATACGGCCAGCACAGGTATGGCTTATTACCTGACGGCAACAAGGCAGGTTGTGGTTTTGAATCCGCAACTGCAACGTGTCACGGAAGTGGTTATGCCGGAGGGAATTGTGGGTCAGCCTGTAATTTGCCTTGCAAAAAACGAGATTTTTTATGCCGTTGGAAATGAGGTGCGGGCGCTGAGCTTGACCACAGGTATATCCCGCTTGATTCGCCAACAGGCAGCCGCAAGCCGAATGCTGCTGGGCGCTTATTTTAACGGTACGGTGCTGTTGTGCCAGTTTACAGATGAAGCAGGCAATGCGTATACGGAATACATTTCCACGGAAACCGGTCAGCCGCTGACCCGGGGAACGGGAATTTCCAATCTGCAGACCAACGGCGCAGAATACTTTGTCACGTGGCAGGATGGTACTGTGCGCCAACTGGTATTCGGCACCAGAGGCGGTGAATCTCATAGCTTCTTGGCACCAAACCTGCCCCAGGATAAAACAGCAGGCCGCGTAGCTGTTATGCCTATGGGAGGCGTGGTGGACTACGTGGAAACCGAAAACGGGCTGGAGCTTACCTTTTACGATCTGAAATCAGGAAAACTTACCGCCCAGGTGACGATTCCCCAAATCAAATCTCCCTCCCAAATTTATAGTGACGGAACATATATTTGGCTTTTGACAGCGGATGAAACCAGCGCACTTTATCGCTGGGATATTAGAAAAGCGCCGGTGGAGGATGAAACAACATATATCGGAACTCTTTATACTGCGCAAAACCCCGATACACAGGGTTTGAAGGAATGCAGAACCTATGCCGATACATACCAAAAGACATATGGTGTAAAGGTGCTGTTTTGGGAGGATGCAGTAGAGCACGCCGGCGGATATACGCTGGTTGCGGAGCATAAACCCCAGGTTGTTATGGATTTCCTCAATCAGATAGAGCCTGTGTTAGCCCAATTCCCCAGCCGTTTTTTACAGAAAACGGTGGAAAAAGGTTGGATTCAAATTGCGTTGGTGCAGAGCATAGATGGAGACAAGGATTGGGTGCAGTTTTGGGAAGAGGGAGACTGCTGGGTGCTTATTTCTGTCAAGGCAGACCCTGTAAAGGCATTGATTCAAGGTATGGCGTATGCCGTCGACAGCCATATTTTGGGCAACAGCCGTGACTTTGATTCCTGGAATCAACTGAATCCGGAGGGCTTTGATTATACCTACGGCGGGGAGACGGAAATCGACACTACCTATTTAGAGGGAGAAAACCGCGCCTTTGCAGAGGAGATTTCTATGGTCTATCCCCACGAGGACAGATGTAAGATCTTCTACAATGCTATGCTGCCGGATAACGCAGAGATGTTTACATCTCCCATTATGAAAGAAAAATTGCTGCGAGTATGCACAGGTATTCGTGAGGCGTATGACCTGGAAAAGAAGACGGATACTTACATATGGGAACAGTATTTAGACACATCGTTGGCCTACGTAAAGAAATAAAACACCACCCTCGGATTTCTTCCGAGGGTGGTTCGTTTTGAAAACCTGCTTGCAATGTGGAGTAAAATTGTTATAATAAAGTAAAATAACCTTATTATAAGCAAAAGGAGGAATGGCTGTGTCCGGAGAAAACAGAACGCTGCGTCTTTGGAAACAGGCAAGAAAACTGCGCCTGTCCACAACGCAAATCATTGCGCTGACATTCGCGGGAATTGTTCTGCTGGGTACGGCATTACTAAGCCTGCCACTGGCTTCCCGAAACGGAGAAACCTGCGGTTTTCTGCCTGCATTGTTTACTGCCACCTCTGCCACCTGTGTGACAGGCCTTACCCTGTTTGATACCTGGAGTCAGTGGAGTGGCTTTGGACAGACAGTCATTCTGCTTCTGATTGAAATTGGCGGTCTGGGCTTTATGTCTGCAGCCTCCCTGGTGATATTTCTGTTCCGCCGTAAGGTGGGGCTGAAACAGCGTATGGTTATGGCCCAGGCAATGAGCCTAAACGATATGCATGGTGTTGTTCGGCTACAAAGGATTGTGATTTTTGGGTCGTTGAGCATCCAACTGATAGGCGCTGTAGTACTGTGCCTGGCCTTTTTGCCGGACTACGGATTCCGCCAAGCGGCAATTTGGGGTGTGTTCCATGCCGTATCTGCGTTTTGTAATGCGGGATTTGACATTTTTGGATCTGTTGCGCCGGGTCAGAGTTTGATTACATTTAATGATGACCCTGTGGTGCTGATTACTTTGATAATGCTTATCACCATAGGCGGTTTGGGCTTTTTTGTTTGGGAGGAACTGGCAAGAGTGCGTTCCTTCAAAAAGTTCAGTGTTTATACCAAGTTGGTGCTGATTGCAACCATTGCTATTATTACCATTGGCACGGGATTGGTGCTTTTGCTGGAATGGAGCAATCCCAGCACCTTAGGAGATATGTCTTTGGGGCAAAAAATTCTCAATGCCTGCTTCCAAACGGTGACCTTGCGAACAGCAGGTTTTGCAGCCATAGACCAGGGCGCGTTAAGTGATGGCGCAAAGGCCGTATCTATGGTGATTATGCTTATCGGCGGATCTTCCGGCTCTACGGCTGGCGGCTTGAAGACTGTTACCTTTGTGGTGTTGGTGCTGTTTGTTTGGGCGAAGGCGCGGGATAAGTCTTCAGTGCACTTATTCCATCGCACCATTCCCGCCAACAAGGCAACGGATGCAATGACCATTTTCTTTATTATGGTCACACTTGCGTTTTTCGGCGGCTTTTTTATCACCGCTACGGCAAATACAGCCATAAGCTTTACAGACGGACTCTATGAGGCGGTTTCTGCCTTGGCAACGGTGGGCCTTACGGCGGGCTTAACACCAACCCTGGGCATTCCTGCGCAGGTTTTGCTAATTGCCTTTATGTATTTTGGCCGTGTGGGCGTGCTGACCATCAGCCTGGGCTTTTTAATGGGAAATAAAGCGGAGGATCGCTTCCGTTATGCAGATGCCAATTTGCTCATTGGATAGGAGGGTTTCTATGAAATCATATATTGTAGTAGGCCTTGGCCGATTTGGCAGTGAGGCGGCAAAGCGTTTGTGCGAGTTAGGTTGTGAGGTGCTGGCCATTGACTTTAAAAGCGAGCTGGTCCAGCCAATCAGCAACGAAGTCACCCAAGCAGTGGTGGGCGATGCCCGGGATAAGGAAGTGCTGAAAGCATTGGGCGCAAAGAGTTTTGACTGCGCCATTGTTGCCATTGGAGATAGCCTGGGCGATTCCGTATTGGCAACTATGAATTTGAAGGAATTGGGTGTTCCTTACGTGATTTGTAAGGCGCGCGATGAAACACACCGGCAAGTGCTTTTAAAGCTGGGCGCCGATCGGGTAGTAATTCCCGAACAGGAGCAGGCATACCGTTTAGCAAGAAGCCTGTCCAGCAACAATGTGCTGGATTACATTGAACTTTCTGACGCCTGTGGCATTGTTGAAGTGCCGGCGCCTGCATCCTGGGTTGGCAAGAGCCTGAAAGACCTGAACGTACGGGCAAAGCTGGGCGTTAATATTATTGCAGTAAAGCAAGGGAGCAAAATCAACGTATCCCCCGGCGCAGATTACGAGATTCTGCCAGGGGATGTGATGGTTATTTTAGGAGAATCCGATGCGTTGAATGCGGTGCAAAAGCTATGAGAGAACTGATTACTTCCAGAAAAAACCCTTTATTACAACAGGTAAAAAAGCTTTTGTCCTCCCGAAAGGAGAGGGAGCAGACGGGCTTGTTTGTGGCTGACGGAACGAAGCTTCTGCAGGAGGCGATTCGTTGGTGGGACGGGTTGGATACCGTGATTTTATCCGATGATGTAAATATGGAAATTCCCCGGGGGGTACGGACAGTGGTTGTACCCAGAGATGTGATGGAATCCATATCCCCTATGCAAAGCCCTCAGGGAGCGCTGTTTTTGTGCCGTCTACCCGATGAAAAGCCCTTTGCGCCAAAAGCAGGAATGCTTTTGCTGGACGGAATTCAGGACCCGGGCAATTTGGGCACAATTTTAAGAACTGCCGATGCCTTGCAAATTCCTGTTGCTCTGCTGGAGGGCTGCGCAGACCCTTATAGCCATAAAGTAGTCAGAGCCTCTATGGGCGCAGTGTTCCGTATGGATATTGTGCAAACCACTTGGGCTGCGGTGAAAGACGCCTGTGCCGAAGCGGGAATTTCCGTTGGTGTCACAGCATTAAGCGATTCTGCCAGAGATTTGCGGGAAGCGCCTCTGAATAGGATGGCGGTGGTAATCGGCAGTGAGGGGCAGGGTGTCCGGAAAGAGATTTTGGACAGTGCCCAGCACAGCTTGATTATTCCAATGAATCCCAACTGTGAATCTCTCAACGCGGCGATTGCCGCGGCCATTGTTATGTGGCAAATGCAAAAATAACAGCGAAAGGGTGAGAAAAATGATACTCCACTGGATATGGTTTGCAGAGCTGAAGGAATTATCTCTGATGGATAAGCATCGCCTGTTGGAGCGTTTTCACGACCCGGAGGAGTTATTCAATACCGCAGACAGTATTTTAGAAAAGTACGGCATCAAAGACAAGGATCTACATACTGCCCAGCGGATTTTACACAAGTGCAACAAAAAAGGAATCAAACTGCTTCCCATAGCAGACGGGGCGTACCCCTTTCGATTGCGGAATACATCGGATGCGCCCATATTACTATATTATAAAGGTATCCTGCCGGATTGGGAGAACGCTCCGTTTATAGGCGTGGTCGGTACACGGAAGGCAACGGCATACGGTTTGCAAATAGCCCACCAGATGGGTAGCCAGATTGCAAGCTGTGGCGGTTACGTTGTGTCCGGTGGCGCATCGGGTGTAGACTCTGCAGCGATGCGGGGCGCATTGGAGGCAGGCTTACCTGTGGTAGGTGTGCTGGGTTGCGGTGTTGATGTAGTTTATCCCCGCAACAATCGCAAACTCTTTGAAGCAGTCATACAAAACGGCTGCCTGCTTTCTGAATATCCACCGGAAGCAGAAGGCATTCCCTGGCATTTTCCTGCCAGAAACCGCATTATCAGCGGTGTCAGCAATGGTGTTCTGGTGGTGGAAGCCCCCAGGAAAAGCGGCGCGCTGATTACTGCCCAGCGGGCATTGGAGCAGGGCAGGGATGTGTTCGTGGTGCCCGGAAACATCAATACGCCCGCTTGCGAAGGCAGCAATGCTCTGTTGCAGGAGGGCGCAATTCCTGCGTTGTCCGGTTGGGATGTGGTGAGCATCTATGAAATTCTCTACCCCAATCAGGTACGAAAACACACGAACAAATCCTTGTTTACAGGAGAATCAGCTATTGCAAAGGTGGCGCAAAACCCGGTGATGCCGGCAGTAAATTCTCCGGCAGCGGGCGAATTCGAGAAAAAACCCATTGACAACAAAGACTTTTCCACGTATAGTGTGTTAGAAAATAGACATCCTGTCCTTGACGAAGGGGAGCAGGCCGTTTTGGCGCAGTTAACCCGTCAGCCCCAAGAGCCTGCGGAACTGATTGCCAAACTGGGTTGGCCGTCGTCAAAGGTATTGTCAATACTTACAATGCTCGCCGTAAAAGGCTTGGTTTACAAGCATCCCGGCGGACGTTTCAGCTTAAAATAATGTTTCGGAGGAATCTATGGGTTTCAATCTGGTGATTATGGAGTCGCCCTCTAAGGCAAAAACTGTCAGCAAATATCTGGGAGCAGATTATGTGGTGAAGGCCAGTATGGGCCACCTGCGGGATCTGCCCAAAAGCACAATCGGTGTGGATATTGCAGGCGGTTTTATTCCGGAGTACGTTCCTTTGGCCGATAAAGGCGATGTAATTGATGAATTAAAGAAGATGGCTAAGAAAGCCGATACTGTATATTTGGCAACTGACCCGGACCGTGAGGGTGAGGCCATTGCCTGGCATTTGAAAGAACTGTTGGATCTGCCGGATGAGAAAACCAAACGGGCGCCTTTTAACGAAGTTACGAAAAAGGTTGTGGAGGAGGCAATTGCCAACCCCAGAGCTATCGATTCCGATTTGGTAGACGCCCAGCAGGCAAGACGGATTCTGGACAGAATTGTGGGCTACCAACTGTCACCCCTGTTGTGGAAGAAAGTCCGCAGAGGCCTGTCCGCCGGCCGTGTGCAATCGGTGGTTACCCGCCTCGTGGTGGACAGGGAAAATGAGATCCGCGCGTTTGTTCCCAAGGAATACTGGTCGCTGGACATCAAGCTGAGCCTTTTGGAGAAACCCGGCACCTTTGTGGCCCGTTACTACGGCAGCCCCAAGAAAAAGGAGCTATCCAGCGAAGAGCAGGTACAGGGCATTATCAAGGATATCACAGGCGGCGAATTTACTGTTGCAGGTGTGAAGCGGGCGGATAAAAAACGTTCTGCTGCGCCTCCCTTTACCACTTCCACCTTGCAGCAGGAAGCTGCCCGTAAATTGAATATGACACCCAAGCGCACAATGACCATTGCCCAGCAGCTATATGAAGGTATCGATGTGGCAGGCGAGGGAACCTTGGGTTTGATTACCTATATGCGTACCGATTCCTTGCGCCTTTCTGATGAAGCGATGGATGCCGCAGCTGATTATATCAAAAACCGTTACGGTAAAAACTATCACTACGGTAGCCATCACGTATTCAAGACCAAATCCGGCGCGCAGGATGCTCACGAGGCAATCCGTCCCACCCACGTGGAGCTGGACCCCGAGAAAATCGAAAAGAGCCTGACCAAAGAGCAGTACAGACTTTATAAACTGATTTGGAGCCGTTTTCTGGCATCTCAAATGGCGAATGCGGTGTATGACACCGTGGCAATCGATACCCAGTGTGGCAGCCATATGTTCCGTTCCACCCACCAAAGTGTGAAATTCCCGGGCTTCCTTGCTGTCTATGAAGAGGGCAGAGATGAGGAAACCGAGGCAGTGGGCGCACCCCTTCCCGATCTGCAGGAGGGCGATAAAGCGCAGCCTGCGGAAATGAAGCCGGAGCAGCATTTCACCCAGCCCCCCGTCCGTTATAATGAGGCAAGCCTTGTAAAGGCAATGGAGGAAAAGGGTATCGGCAGACCTTCCACCTATGCAACGATTGTATCCACCATTCAGGAAAGAGAGTACGTGAATAAGGTGGAAAAGCGTTTGCAGCCTACGCCCTTGGGCGAGGTGGTCACAAGCCTTATGCTGGAGCGCTTTAACGACATCATCGATGTGGAATTTACCGCAAATATGGAAACCCGATTGGACGAGGTAGAGTCGGGCAACCAAAACTGGAAAGCGTTGCTTTCTGAATTTTATGAGGATTTCCATAAAGAGTTGGTGGCGGCAGAAACCGCCTTGGAGGGAACAAGAATAAAAGTGCCCGATGAGGTCAGCGAAGAAATCTGCGAGGTCTGTGGCAGAAATATGGTGATAAAAATCGGCCGTTTCGGTAAATTCCTTGCCTGCCCGGGCTTCCCGGAGTGCAAAAACACCAAGCCCATTGTGGAGAAAATGCCCGGCCGCTGCCCCAAGTGCGGCAGTACCATTTTGAAGCGGAAATCCAAGCGGGGCTATGCGTACTACGGCTGTGAGCGCGGCGCAGAATGTGGCTTTATGACCTGGGATGTGCCCACTGCAGAGGATTGCCCCAAATGCGGACAGACTATGTTCAAAAAGTCCGGCAGGGGCCGTATGAAGAGCTTCTGCGTCAATGAGGAATGTGAAAACTTCCTGCCGGAGGATAAGCGGGGCTACTATAAGAAAAAGGATGCGCAGGAGCCTGCAGAGGAAAAGAAAGCTACAAAGAA
This sequence comes from Faecousia sp., assembly GCA_045587845.1. GTDB lineage: Bacteria > Bacillota > Clostridia > Oscillospirales > Oscillospiraceae > Faecousia. The sequence continues at coordinate 4,242 of JAZNDB010000136.1, read as the reverse complement.
AACTGCGACAAAGAAAACCGCAGCCAAGAAGACAAAAAAAGCCAAGGAGACCAAGTGATGGCAACAGTGAAAGTCATCGGCGCGGGGCTGGCAGGCGCGGAGGCTGCATGGCAGCTTGCCCAGCGGGGCATAAATGTGATACTTTATGAAATGAAGCCCCATAAAAAGTCCCCAGCCCACCATACAGATACCTTTGCGGAATTGGTATGTTCTAATTCTCTGCGAGGGGATAAAATTGAAAATGCGGTAGGCCTTTTGAAGGAAGAATTGCGCCGGCTGGACAGTCTGATTATTGCCTGCGCCGATGCTACCCGTGTGGAGGCGGGCGGCTGCCTGGCGGTGGACAGACAGGGCTTTTCTGACTTGGTTACAGAGAAAATCCGCAACCACCCCAATATCACAGTTGTCAGTGAAGAAGTAACGGAAGTGCCGGAAGGGCCTGTGATTATTGCCACAGGCCCTCTGACCTCAGATAGCCTGTCGGACGCCATTGGAGCGTATTTTGGCAGCGACTATCTGCACTTTTTCGATGCGGCGGCGCCTTTGGTGACGATGGAATCCGTTGATATGACCAAGGCCTGGTGGCAGAGTCGCTATGACCGGGGAACACCGGACTATATCAACTGCGCTATGGATAAGCAGCAGTATGAGGCCTTTGTCGCGGAACTGATTTCTGCAGAGGAAGCAGAAGTTCACGGTTTTGAGGATAAGCGTGTATTTGAGGGTTGTATGCCTGTGGAGGTAATGGCCCGCCGTGGGCAGGATACCCTGCGGTACGGTCCGCTGAAACCTGTGGGTCTTACTGACCCCACTACCGGCAAAGAGCCCTATGCGGTAGTGCAGCTGCGGCAGGACAATGCCGCCAAGAGTGTGTTTAATCTGGTGGGTTTCCAGACCCACTTGAAGTTCGGTGAGCAGAAACGTGTGTTTTCTATGATTCCCGCGCTGGCGAACGCGGAATTTGTCCGTTACGGCGTGATGCACCAGAACACCTTTCTGCAAAGCCCTAAGCTGTTGGATAAATACTATGCCGACCGCCGCAACCCGCTGGTTGCCTTTGCCGGACAAATGACCGGCGTGGAAGGCTATGTGGAGAGCGCCGCTTCCGGCTTTTTAGCAAGCGTCGCGATGGCAGCCAAGGTGCGAAACAAAGCATTACCCGATTTCCCCAAGGAAACCGCGATTGGCGCGCTGGGCTTGTATATCAGTGACAGCCGCATTGAAAATTTCCAGCCTATGAATGTGAATTTCAGTATCATTGCGCCGCTGGAACAGAGGGTAAAGAAAAAAGCAGAGAAGAATCTGGCGATTGCCAACCGTTCCTTGGCAATCATTGATAACCTTAAGGAACAAGGCTTTTAGGGTAGAGCGATAAATCCGAACCCGCCTGAAAGCGGCTGATTTCGGCGCTTTTCGCCCTGTTGTGCCTCGCAAGGCACAAAGCATTCCTTCGCCCCAACAGAACGAAAATCATCCAAAATCTCCTCGCTTTCAGGTGAGATATTTTACAAAGAGAGGGTTTTTATTCTGGCAAGGCAAAAACGCAGTAAATACTTTGTGTATTTGCGAGTATTTTAACGCAGATAGAGCAATAAACCATCCTTTGTAAAACGGGTTAGGATTTATCGCTCTACCCTAGAGAAAGAGGTAGCCTATGAAGATTATTTTGGACGCAATGGGCGGCGACAATGCGCCTTTCGCGCCGGTTATGGGCGCAGTGCAGGCGGCAAAGGATTTTGGCGCGCAGATTATTTTGGTAGGCCGGGGAGAGGAAATCCTTGGCGTACTGAAGGAAGAAGGGATCGACACTCTTCCTGCCGGTGTGGAGATTGTACACGCCGACGGCGTGGTGGACAACCACGAGGATCCTACCGCTGCAGTGCGGAAGCAGAAGGACTCCTCTATGATGGTGAGCCTGAAAATGCTTGCGGACGGCGAGGGTGATGCTGTGATTTCTGCCGGTTCTACCGGCGCGCTTCTTACCGGTGCGACTTTGCTGGTAAAACGCGTCAAGGGTATTCGCCGGGCAGCTATGGGTCCTGTGATGCCCAATAAGGCCGGCGGCAAGACGGTTATTCTGGATTGCGGCGCCAACGCTGAATGTACGCCGGAATTTCTGTTACAGTTCGGTGTAGTAGGCTCTTTGTACGCGAAAAAATACTTAGGTGTGGAAAACCCCAAGGTAGGTCTTTTGAACATCGGCGCCGAGGATACAAAAGGTACGGACCTGCAGAAAGAAGCATTTGCGCTTTTGAAGCAAGCAAGCGAAAAGGGTATTATCAATTTCGTAGGCAATGCCGAGGCAAGAGATGTGCCCCTGGGAATGGTGGACGTGGTGGTGTGCGACGGCTTTGCCGGCAACGTGCTGCTGAAATCCATCGAAGGAACAGCTATGTTTATGGGCAGCTTGATGTCCAAGATGTTCAAGAAGAATATCCTCAGCAAGGTGGCAGCTTTGCTGGTTATGAAGGATATTAAAGCATTCAAGAAATTGCTGGACTACCGTGAAATCGGCGGCACCCAATTTTTGGGCATTCGCAAGCCTGTTATCAAGGCCCATGGCTCTTCTGATGCATTGGCATTCCGTAACGCAGTGCGGCAGGCTATGGATGCTGCCAAGACAGATTTCTCTGCTGAACTGGAGGAGAGCCTGTCTGCGTTGACAGAAAAGGAGCAGCAAAATGATTAAGGATTTAGAAGCCGCCATTGGCTATAAGTTCAAAAATATTACCCTGTTGCAAAATGCCTTAACCCATTCCTCTTATGCAAACGAGTATTTTCGCAATAGCCTAAAAAGCAACGAGCGACTGGAATTTCTGGGAGATTCTGTGTTGGGTATGGTGGTTGCGGAGCATCTGTATAAAACCTTTCCCGACCGTTTGGAGGGTGACTTAACCCGTATGCGGGCGGATATGGTCTGCGAAGCCAGCCTGGCTAAGATTGCAGAGAGAATCAATTTGGGTGAATATCTGCTTTTAGGACACGGAGAAGAGCAAAGCGGCGGCAGAAATCGACCATCTATTCTTGCTGATGCCGTGGAATCGGTGCTTGCCGCTTGTTTTCTGGACGGCGGTATGGCAGCCGCGGAGGCGTTTATTCGTAAATTCGTTCTGTGCAATGTGCCCCAAAGCAAGCTGCGCAATGTAGACTACAAAACTGCCCTGCAGGAGCTGGTGCAGCAGAAAAAGAATCAGCAAATCAGCTACCAGCTGGTAGAGGAAAGCGGTCCTGATCACAACAAATCCTTCTGCGTAGAGGTAATGCTCAACGGGACAGTTGTGGGAAAGGGAACAGGCTCCAGCAAGAAACGCGCGGAACAGGATGCCGCCCGTATTGCAATGGAAACGCTGTTTCCCAACGCATAAAATGTATAATTCCTCCTGTGGCGGAAAAAATACCACAGGAGGGATTTTTATGACGGAAAAAGAATACGGAAAAATGATAAGCGCTATGGCGCCTAAATCACCCATACGTAAAGACTGCTTAAAGGCTTTTTTGGTGGGCGGATTGATATGCTGTATCGGTCAGTTGTGTACGAATGGGTATTTAGCCTTGGGATTGGATAAAACCAATGCAGGCACCGCCACTTCCATAACTTTGGTGGCATTGTCCGCATTGCTCACTGGTCTGAGCCTGTATGACGATATTGCCAAACACGCAGGCGCGGGAACATTGGTGCCCATCACAGGTTTTGCCAATGCCATTGCTGCCCCCGCAGTAGAATTCAAAACCGAAGGATTTATCCTTGGCGTCGGCGCGAAGATGTTTACGATTGCAGGTCCGGTGATCGTGTATGGCGTTTCCGCATCAGTAGTGTATGGCGTGATTTATTGGATAACAACATTATTTTGATTGTAGGGACACCCGTCCACGGGTGTCCGCGGACACCGCAGGAGCGGTGTCCCTACGCAAATGTAGGGGTCGATGCCCACATCGACCCGTAAAAAGGCTTGACCGAACCGGTCAAGCCTTCTTTACCTGTTATGTTATAGCATTTGGGTGAGCATTATTGCACCGTTCGTCAGAAATTGGATGTTTTCTTCGCGATAAATCACATCTTTCTTGGTATGTATTCTATCCATATATAGCGTTCCAAAGAACTTTGATTTCTTTAGAGCAGCAACGCCGATTCCACCCTTGAAAGCGGCATTATCAGACGGGTAGAAAGCATTCTTTGCTATATCAACGGTGATATCAGGGGTGGCAACAAATGCTTTCCCTAATAGCTCTGCATATTTTTTA
>JAZNDB010000135.1:0-2300 GCA_045587845.1 Faecousia sp. | reverse complement strand
AACGGCTATGGCGAGTCCATAGCGCGGCTGAGCAATATGCTGGGCGGCGGTGTTATTGTGCAGCGCTTTGGCGACTTGATTCGTGGCCGCCGTTCCACGGAACACCGTATGGGCGATTGCTTTATGACACCCACCTTAAATGCAACCGCAGGCGATTTAAGCCTGGTACTACCGAAACGGATTTTGGACGGCATTATTGAAATGATTTATGCCTTGGATAAAATTGCCCCCGGCACTGCCAATGATGATACGCTGCTCTATGGTGTGGAAGTAAAGTTCTACAATATGGAAGTGGCAGTAGATGAACATTTGGAAAGCTGCTATAAGGGCCTATACATTATTGGTGATGGCAGTGGCATTACCCACAGCCTGTCCCACGCATCTGCCAGTGGTGTCCACGTAGCAAGAGATATCCTGTCTAAATAAAAAATACGGAGGCTTAAGCCTCCGTATTATGTTTTTTATCGGGCAATTGGGAAAGAATCACGGCGATAAACACCAAAATACAGCCCAGACCTTCCCATTTACTCAGTCGCTCTCCCAAAATAATCCAGCCGGAAAGCACTGCAAACACTGATTCCAAGCTCATCACCAGTGAGGCGGCGGCAGGGGGCAGGTCCTTTTGTCCTGCAATTTGCAGGGAATATGCGATGCCCATAGAAAGAATGCCTGCATAGGCGATTGCGCCGAAAGCATTTTCCATTCCGTGCCAAGTGGGCTCTTCTGTAAATAGCATTACGATTCCCGAAAGCACGCCGCACACCAGGCAGTTTATGCAGTTGAGCCTTAAAAAGTCCAGCTTGCTTGCGAAGAAATCCACACAGAGAATTTGCACAGAAAAGGCAACAGCGCAGCCGAGCAACAACAGGTCAGAGGTGGCAATGGCGGTGACACCTACACAACTTAAGAAATACAATCCCGCAACGCCCAGCAGAACGCTGATGGGAATCCATTTGCTTGGCTTTTGACCGCGGAAAATTCCCAAAACCGGCACAAAAACAATATACATTGCCGTTAAAAATGCGGATTTGCCTGCGTCCGTATCCACAAGGGCAACCTGCTGCAAATTGCAGGCAATAAAAAGCGGAATACCGCAGCAGAATCCTGCCAGCCAGAGTCTTTTGCTGCGCCAACGGGTGAAATAATTTTTTCCGTCATTCTTGCCGGAAATTTTATCCACAATCCCAATAACCGGCAGCAAGAACAGTGAGCCCAGCACGCATCTTGCAGCCTGAAATGCAAATGGCCCGATATGGTCCATACCCATACTTTGCGCAACAAAGGTAGTGCCCCAAATTAAAGTTGCAATCATAAGGACAAGTGTACCCTTGATTTGTCTTTTCATTTATATCACCGCATAGATTCTATCATAATTACAAAAAATTTACAAGGTGAGCATTTGCATTTTTGTAAAACTGTGTTATAATATAAGACCGTGTTAAAATATAAGGAAATTTAGGAGGCAGTAATATGTCTAAAATTCGAAATCGTTCCGAAATTCCCGTAGCAGACACCTGGGCAACAGAGGATATGTATATAAGTGACAGGGTCTGGGAGGAAGAACTTTCCACCCTGGAGCAGGATAAAGACGTTTTGGCAGGTTTTGCCGGCAAGCTTTCTGAAAGCGGAAAGACACTGTATGATTACCTGTACCGTATGGAGATGACCGACGAAAAGGCCTCTTTGCTTGCCAATTATTGTATGCGCAAAAGTGACGAGGACACCCGCAATGCTACCTATCAGGCAATGACAGGTAAATTTATGAGTGTGATTGTTGCATTGAGCGCGGCGCTTAGCTTTGAAACACCGGAAATTATGGCAATTTCCGATGAAACGCTGGATAGTTTCTATGCAGATTGTCCTGAACTGGAGCGTTACCGCCGTTATTTGACCAATCTGCGCCGCAAGAGAGAACATATCCTTTCTCCCGCCGAGGAAAAGCTTTTGGCAGCGGCAGGCGAACTGTCACAAGCGCCGGATACCATTTACGGTATGTTTGCCGATGCAGATATCAAGTTTGACGATGCACTGGATGCGGATGGCAATCCCCACACAGTGAATCAGGGCACCTTTGTGCCCATCCAAAACGGCACAGACCGCGTTCTGCGGAAAAATGCCTATGAGAGCCTGTACCGTAGCTTTGGTAACTTTAAGAATACCGCGGCAGCTCTGCTGAACGCGCAGAATAAGCAGCTGAAGTTCTTTGCCGAGGCGCGGCACTATGAAAACGCCTTTGAGGCGTCCCTGAATAACACCAATGTGCCCACCTCTGTGTATTTGAATCTCATTGAATCTGTCCA
>JAZNDB010000134.1:0-5293 GCA_045587845.1 Faecousia sp. | reverse complement strand
AGCAAGCCCCCGCCCTACAATGCGAGATAGCAAGCATCATTTGCCATAGGTGCAAATTGTTACGAAATATGCACCGCCGGAGCTGTAATCATATTTCTTCAGCCGTGGATGTTTTCTTTTGGGTAATGCGTTTTCCATCTTACATAGCGGTAAGGGCGAAGTAGCCAAGGACTAAAATACCCAGAATAATGCGGTAAACGCCAAAGGCCTTGAAGCTGTGATTTCGCACATATTCCATCAGACCCTTAATCACCAGCAGGCTCACGACAAAGCTCACCACGCAGCCAACTGCCAATACGCTCAGTTCCGTGCCGGTGGGCACCAAGGCTTCACCGCCCATAATGTCCAACCCGTACTTCAAAACCTTCAGCGCGCTGGCGCCCAGCATCGTGGGAATCGCCAGGAAAAACGAAAACTCTGCGCCGGCAGGACGGGCAACACCCAGAATAATCGCGCCCAATATGGTGGAGCCGCTGCGGGAGGTTCCGGGAACCAGCGCAAGGCACTGGAATGCGCCGATCAGCAAGGCGGTTTTGTAGTCGATAGCATACACATTGTCAATGGGGCTTTCCTTGTTGCCCTTTTCCAGAAACAGGAATGCAACGCCGTAGACCACCAGCGCGATAGCCACCACCACGTAGTTATACAGGTGCGTATCCATCCAGTCGTCAAACAGAAGTCCCAAAACCGCCGACGGAAGCACCGCCACAATCACCTTAAACCATAAGCTCCAGGTATCTTTCCTTTGGGACAGTTCCTTTTTAGGGGAAAAGGGGTTTAATTTGTGGAAAAACAGTACCAGTACCGCCGCGATTGCGCCTAACTGAATTACCACCTGGAACATCTCGTAAAAGTCCGGTGTAACCTGCAATTTGATAAATTCGTCCAGCAGAATCATATGTCCTGTGGAGGAAATGGGCAACCATTCGGTGATGCCCTCCACAATGCCAAACAGCACTGCCTTTAATAGTTCGATAAATGTAGCCATAGAGCCTCCTTGCGAACAAAAAATGTAGGGGCGGCCATTGGCCGTCCGTTACCATAGTCCATTATCTAACAAGCGGACGAGCAATGCTCGCCCCTACATCATAATACACGCAACCGCTGTAATAATCAAGAAAAAATTTCCTGTTCACATTTTGGGGTGAAATAATTAACAAAAAATTCACCGCAAACCACATTTTTGCGTTATAATAGTAAAAAAGAAAACTTATGGAGGTTTTGCTATGGCTATTTCCGTTTTGATTGTAGAGGACGACCCTAACATTCGGGAGCTGTTGCAGTTATATCTGGAAAAGGACGGCTATGCGGTCACTCTGGCTGCCGACGGCGGTCAGGGTATGGAGAAATTCCGTTCCATCAAGCCGGATCTGGTGCTTTTGGACGTGATGATGCCGGTAATGAACGGCTGGGAAGTCTGCAAAGCCATTCGGCAGGAGAGTACCGCCCCGGTGATTATGCTCACCGCCAAGGGCGAAACCGACGATAAGGTAATGGGTTTAAAGGCCGGCGCTGACGACTATGTCACCAAGCCCTTTGAAATGAAAGAGCTGCTTGCCCGCATTGAGGCAGTGCTGCGCCGGTCTGACAGAACTGCCGAGGAATGTAAATCCCGCCGGCTGGTATTTGATAAGCTGTCCATTGATATGGACGCCTTTGAGCTGACGGTAGACGGCAAAAAGGTGGATACGCCCCCCAAGGAAATGGAGCTGCTGTTCTATTTGGCCTCCTCGCCCAACCGGGTCTACACCCGCAATCAGCTTTTGGACGAGGTGTGGGGCTTTGACTATTTCGGTGATTCCCGCACCGTAGACGTCCACGTGAAACGTCTGCGGGAGAAGTTGGAGGGCATTTCCCCAAAATGGAGCCTGAAGACCGTCTGGGGCGTTGGGTACAAGTTTGAGGTATTATAACAGCAGTGTTTGTAGAGGGGCTCGTCCGCTTTTCCCACGCAACGGACGAGCTATGCTCGTCCCTACATTATATGTTGTTGTTGAGGTAGAAATCTATGAAAACCACATTTAGTCGCGCCTTTTTCACTGCATCTGTCGTGTTGCTGGCAGCTATGGTGCTGGTGGGCGCAGCCTTTCATCTGCTGGTACGGAATCTGATGGTCCGGCAGGTCCAAAACAGTTTAATAGAGGACTGCACAGCTATCACCAACCTTTCTGCAGCCTACTATACCCAAGGCTCTTTGTCCCGGCAGGACTTTTATGCAACCCTGTCCGTTGCCACCCGGGTCAGCGGCGCCGACGCGGTGATTTGCGACAGCTCCGGCCGGCTGGTCCTTTGCTCCGATTCCCCGATGGGCTGTAAGCATCAGGGTATGGTGCTTCAGCAAGGGTATCTGCAAGAGGTGTTTCAGACCGGTATGGTATCCGACGTGGGTATGGTAAACGGCCTGTACGAGGAAACCCGCTATGTGGTGGGTATGCCCATTATGGACCGTTTTCACCAAAATCCCGTGGGACTTGTGGTGGTATCCACCCCGGTCAATCAGGCGCTGGCCCTTCTGGATAAGCTGTCGGACGCCTATCTTGTTATCTGCCTGCTGGTGGTGGCGCTGGCGGTTATTGCCATTATCCTGATGGCCCGCCGGCAGAGCGTTCCCTTGCGTGAAATGGCAAAAGCCGCCAGCAATTTCGGTCACGGACGGCTGGATGCCCGCGTGGTGATTGATGCGGGCAGTCCCCAGGAGGTGCAGGAGCTGGCGCTGGCTTTTAACAATATGGCCTCCTCCCTGGAAAAAAGCGAATACCAGCGGCAGGAGTTTGTTGCCAACGTATCCCACGAGCTGAAAACCCCTATGACCACCATTTCCGGCTATGTGGACGGTATGCTGGACGGCACAATCCCCCCGGAAAAGCACAGCCATTATATGACGCTGGTGTCCCAGGAGACCAAGCGGCTCAGCCGGCTGGTGCGCAGTATGCTGGATATCTCCCGTATGCAGAACCAGGATAGTTTTCCTCCGGAAAGCATTTCCCAATTTGACCTGTGCGAATGTATTGGCAAGGTGCTGATTACCTTTGAGCAGAAAATTGTGGAAAAACAGCTCAATGTTGCGGTGGATTTTCCCGAACACACCGTCTATACCCTGGCAAATCAGGACGCCATTACCCAAGTGGTTTACAATCTGGTGGATAATGCAGTGAAATTCTGTCCCCAGGGCGAAACGCTGCGTCTGGCAGTTGCGGAGGGTAGCAGTAAGGTGTACGTGTCCGTGGGCAATGCCGGCGCAGGAATCCCTGCCCAGGAGCTGCCTCTGGTCTTTGACCGTTTCCACAAGCTGGATAAGAGCCGGGCCAGAAATCAGGACGGCTGGGGACTGGGCCTTTACATTGTAAAAACCCTTGTGGACCGCCACGGGGAGAACATTTCCGTCACCAGTCAGGACGGGTATACGGAGTTTACTTTTACGTTACCATTGGTGAATTGACCTATAAAGCCTTCTCCTTGAGGAGAAGGTTTCAGCCGAGCAGGCTGACGGATGAGGTGTAGGTGCGTAGCACCTGTAAAAAAGTAACGCCACTGCGTGGCTACACCTCATCAGACAAAAAGCAAAGCTTTTTGCCTGCGAGGGTTTTGTTTCTTTCAAACAACCCTCTCCGTCACGGCGTGCGCCGTGCCACCTCTCCCAAAGGGAGAGGCAAGAAACAGATGCATCTTTTTTTGAGGTTACTTTATGAACGAACAATCCTTTGAATACCGTACCGGGCAGACACAGCCCCGGAAAAATCGCAACGGGCTGATTGCCTTTCTGCTGATTTGCGTGATTTTTCTCTGTGGCATTGTCAGCGCGCTGGGTCTTTTGAATATTCGCCTGTTCCGGCAGCTGCAGGAGGCAAACAACACCTCGCCGTTGTCCTTTGCCCAGGGGGATAGCGCCCCTGTGGAGCCGGAGGGGGATTCCCTTACGGTGGGCGGCATTACCGTGCAGGAAATGCCTGATATGTATCAGCAGATTTATGAATTGCCGGCAGGTCTTTATGTGGTAGATGCCCCGGAGAACGGACCTGTCAGCCCGGGCGATGTGCTGACGGAATTTGACGGCGCTGCCGTTGCCAATCTGGAGGAACTGAAAGCCTTATATGCCAAAAAGAAAGCCGGAGACCGCTTGTGGTTTACCTTCCACCGGGAAGGGAAAGACTTCAGCTACACCATTCCTTTTAAAAATTAGGAGGCTCTATGGAACCTGTTTACAAGCAGCACTTTACTCTTTCCAATATGCACGTTGACCGTTACGGTCGGGCAAAACCCTCCACGCTTTTGTACTTCGTGCAGGAGGCGGCGGGACAGCATTGCCGCTTGCTATCTGTTGACCACGCAAAGCTTGCTCCCAAACACCTGTTTTGGGCGGTGTCGCGCAATCGGGTGCAAATTACACGTCTGCCCCGGCTGGGAGAAACCGTCTATGTGGAAACCTGGCCTATGCCCACCACAAAAGTGGCATATCCCCGTAGCGTCATTGCCTATGATGAAGCAGGTAACGAGCTGTTTCGTTCTATCAGCCTGTGGGTGCTGATGGACGACAGAACCCGGGCGATGATTCTGCCGGACAAAAGCGGCGTTTCGGTTGACGGCACCATCACAGGCAAGGAGCTTGCCGTTCCCCGCGCCGTTGCTACCCGTCCTATGGACGCTTCCGTAACGCGGACGGTGGGTTTTTCCCTTTTGGACTGCAACGGGCATATGAATAACACCTTTTATATGGACTGGATTGCGGATCTGCTTCCCAGCGAGTTCCATCAGGACCACCCCGTGCAGGAATTCACCGTTTGCTATATAAACGAGGCCCGGGAAGGGGACGAAATTGACCTTTCCTTTGCCCTTGACCACGGCCCTGTCCTCACCGTGAATGCCCAACAAAATGGCACCAGAATGTTCTCCGCGCAGGTGCTTTTCTAACAGTGTTCTGTAAACCAGTTTGATTTTTCCCATTTTTGTCAAAAAATCGCCTGTTTTCTACAAAACCCCTGCTGTTTTCTAACTTGCAGGGGTTTTTTCCTGTTTTGCCTGTGGAAAAAACTGTGGACAATGGGGAAAACCCTGCTTTACATAACGCGTATTTTTCGTCGGTTTTTTACATTATGTAAGCCTGTGTTCTGTGAAGAACAGGGAAGGCGCCGGCCCCTACAAGGGTTTGTTGCGTAGCAAATGTAGGGGCGAGCATTGCTCGTCCGCGCACAACCCAAACGCATCAAGGTAACGGACGACCGATGGTCGCCCCTACAAATTTCCGCGTCATTCTGAGCTTGTGTCAGATCCTACAACAACCTAAAAGGGGGATTCT
>JAZNDB010000133.1:0-3400 GCA_045587845.1 Faecousia sp. | reverse complement strand
AAATCTGTCCGCCGTGTTGGCAACCTTTAACAACATCGGCCCCGGTATGGCCGCAGTAGGACCTACCTGCACCTTTGCCCATTACAGCATTCTGTCCAAGCTGACCTTGATTTTAGCTATGCTTGCCGGCCGTTTGGAAATTTTCCCCATTTTAGTGCTATTCTCCAGAAGTACCTGGAACAAAAAATAATCCCATAAAAAAAGGAAAAAGTTTATGAACTATATTGTAAATACCCCTTGCGGTCCGGTACAAGGCGAAGCCGGCCGTGTGCCCGGCACAGCAGCCTATAAAGGTATTCGCTACGCCACTGCCGGTCGGTGGGAAGCCCCTGTGCAGGTCACCGGCTGGGAAGGTATATATAATGCCACCGCCTATGGTCCTTGCGCCTACCAAAGTACAGCCTTCAGCAGTCCTGCGCCGGGAAACTTTTATCACAAGGAATTTCGCGAGGGAATCCAGTATACCTACAGTGAGGATTGCCTGTTTTTGAATGTATTCGCCCCCGATACCGCCAAGGCAGGCGACAATCTGCCGGTTATCGTTTATATTCACGGCGGCGCATTCCAAGGCGGCTCCGGTCAGCAAAAGCAGTTCGATTGCCCCACCTGGGCAGCGCAAGGGGTGGTGGGTGTTACCATCAACTACCGATTGAACATTTTGGGCTTTGCCTGCCTGCCGGAACTGAAAGAAGAGGCAGGCTTTACCGGCAACTACGGTCTGTATGACCAACTGACCGCAATCCAGTGGGTGAAGGACAACATTGCCGCTTTCGGCGGCAACCCGGAGAATATCACCATTATGGGTCAAAGCGCCGGCGCAGAGAGTGTGCAACAGCTTTGCTTAAGCCCTTTGAGTAAGGGACTGTTCCAAAAAGCCGTTATGTCCAGCGCAGGCGGCGTGTTCTCTGGCAAGAAGCGATACCTGAACCTGCATCGGGCAAAGGCCTTCCGTTTTTTGAAGAAAAATCAGCACAGCACCTACAACATTCTCACAGGGCAGCCTGCGGAGTATTACTATCCCCTGTGGCAGGCGGTAATGGAGCAGGCCGGCTGCAAGACCCTGGCGGAGTTCCGCGCCATTTCCCCGGAGGAACTGTTCAAAGCCTGGGACGCGGCAAAGAAAGACTTTGGTCATCTGGGCGCATACCCCTGCATTGACGGCAAGCTGATTGTAGCGCCCGGCGCAGATGTGCTGGCAGCCGGAAAACAGATGCAAATCCCCTACCTGATTGGCTACACCAGTGAGGATATGATCCCTGCCGTTTTGCCAGAAATCGCCCAAATGTGGTGCGACCCCCAGTCATTACCCAGCTATATTTGGTACTTTGACCGGCAGTTGCCCGGCGACAACGAGGGCGCCTGGCATTCTGCCGACCTGTGGTATTGGTTCGGCACACTGCCCAATTGCTGGCGGCCTATGACGGAAAAGGACTATGCTTTAAGTCAGCAGATGATAGATTATCTGTGCAATTTTGCCCGTACCGGCAATCCAAACGGCGCAAATTTGCCTGTTTGGACAACTTCCAACCGGGGGAAAAAGAAAGTCCTTTGGCTGGGTGAGCAGGACACCCATATGGAAAAGCCCCCTATGAAAAAACTGCGCCGCACTATGTACGGTCAAAAATAACAAAAAACACCCGTTAGGGTGTTTTTTGCTGTGCTAAATGCGCTTTAATTGCTTCAAAGGATTCGTCGCTGATGGCGTGCTCAATTTTACAGGCATCCTCCATCGCCACCTGGGCGGAAACGCCCAAGGTAATCAACATATTGGTTAAAATCGTGTGGCGCTCGTAGATTTTTTCTGCAACGGCAATGCCGGATTCGGTGAGGGTAATCGCGCCATCGGGGGCAATCTCAATAAAGTTACCCGCTTTCAGCAGACCCATCGCTCTGCTGATGCTTGGTTTGGAGTAACCCATATGCTCTGCCACATCCACAGAACGGACATGTCCATTTTTCTTCAGCAACACGTAAATAGTTTCCAAATACATTTCGCCGGATTCCTGAATGCGCATAATACGCCCCTTTTCTGTGAAGTATAACTAGTATAACACAGATGAAGGTTTTTTGCAAATATGTATGCCAATTACCTAAATAGGTAAATTGGGAAGAAAGAGGAAATGAAACAGAGGTGTTTTTGTTGCCTCTATTTGTTCAATCCCAAGACTTCGTAGCACAAATCCCGGATGGACGCATGTCCGTGGCCGATCAGCTTCGGCCAGTTTCGGACATGCATAGCAAAAAAGATGGAAAGATGATATGCCGGGTCTATCATCACATAGGAGCCTGCTGCGCCATCCCAGCCGAACTCTCCCAGGGAGCTGCGGGCGCAATCCTTTTTAACCAGCGTCCTGACACCCAGTCCGTATCCATAACCCGGGCCAGCGGCGCAGCCGAATCTCGGGTTCATAATATATTTTTTCAGTTGTTCTGTGCGCATCAGGTCGATAGTTTGGGCTTTGAGGATCCGATTTCCGGTGACGCCCACACCGCCGCAGGCCAACGCATCAGCGAAGAGGCTGTAGTCCTCTACCGTTGCGTAAAGTCCTGCGCCGCCGCTTTCATATTGATCGGTCAGATTAAACTCCCTATACTTTGCATATGGACGGATCTTTCCCGGCTCGTCACATTTATACAGCGCAGCCATTCGTTCTATCACGCTGTCGGTGATCTGAAAGCCGGTGTTTTTCATGCCCAGAGGTTTCCAGATATATTTTTCCATATATTGAGAAAAGCGCATTCCGGATGCCACTTCTACCACTGCCGCCAACACATCGTGGCAGAAGCTGTATAAAAACTGCTCTCCCGGCTCAAACTGCAGCGGTGACCGGGCCAGCGCATTGACGATATCCAAGGTGCCGGCGTGGGGGTTGCTTTTGATTACATCCAAAATCGGCTGCGCATTCCAGTTGTAATTAAAACCCGCGCTCATAGTAAATAAATGCCGCACAGTCATAGTCTTCTGCGGACGGACTTTCTGTTCGTCTTTCATTAAAAACACATTTTCAAATTCCGGCAAAAACTTACACACCGGGTCATCCAGATGGAGAATTCCCTGCTCTACCAACTGCATAGCGCAGACACAGGTCAACACCTTGGTGCAAGAATACATCTTATAAATATCACTGTCTGACACCGGCCGGTTGCCTGCATAATCGGAAACGCCACTGCTGTAACGCAGGAGTGTTTCGTGGTCACGCTTGATCACAAGATCGCAGCCGGGAACGCCCTTTTCCTTGCGCAGTACTTGCTCTATATATTCGGTAATCGGTGAAAAATCCATGTTCTTTCTCCTCCAGCTTCTTTATCGCTGTTTATTTTACACCAACCTATGCTGCAAGTAAAG
The DNA here is from genome assembly GCA_045587845.1 of Faecousia sp. GTDB lineage: Bacteria > Bacillota > Clostridia > Oscillospirales > Oscillospiraceae > Faecousia. Next base: position 54 of record JAZNDB010000133.1, on the reverse strand, counting down.
ACTTTGTGGAAGTATATGCGAATTTTTCAAATATGTATGCCAATTACCCAAACA
>JAZNDB010000132.1:0-4003 GCA_045587845.1 Faecousia sp. | reverse complement strand
AAGGATCAGAAAAACATAGTTTTTCCAGCTCAGCAATTGCCGAAACATCCTCTCGTTTCATTGCTCTAATAATCATTTACTTTGCCTCGTACCAACTTTTTCCCCACTTGGCCTCTGCCAAAAGGGGAACACTTAGATTTGCTACCTGTTCCATCTGCTCACTAATCAGCAGCGAAACATCTTGCGCAATCTCTTCAGGACACTCCACAATTAGTTCATCGTGCACCTGCAATAGAAGTCTTGCCTCCGGGTAGTTCTCAGCCAGCGCTTTGTCCACCCGTATCATTGCCAGTTTAATCAAATCCGCTGCAGTACCTTGAATTGGGGTATTTAGCGCAATACGTTCAGCGCCTTGCCGAATATTGAAATTGCTGCTCTTCAGCTCCGGAATCCAACGCTTCCTGCCATATAACGTCTGTGTATATCCGTCACGGTTGGCATTTTCCACCACTTGCTTCATATAAGCCTTTACACCTTTATAATTTGCAAGGTAGTTATCAATATAGGCCTTGGCTTCATAACGGCTGACACCGATATCCTCAGCCAAAGAAAATTCGGAAATGCCATATACAATACCAAAGTTAACAGCCTTTGCGTGACGGCGCTGTAATGCCGTCACTTGTTCAGCGGGCACAGCAAACACCTGCGATGCGGTAACGGTATGAATGTCCATTCCGTCACGGAAGGCATTGCGCATAGTATCGTCCCCGGCAATATGAGCAAGGACACGTAATTCAATTTGGCTGTAATCTGCATCCACCAGGACGCAACCGGCTTTTGGGATAAACATTTTACGGATTTCAGCCCCCAAATCTGTACGGACAGGAATATTCTGCAAATTGGGCTCGATAGATGAGAGACGACCCGTAGCCGTAACAAGATTTTGGAAGGTAGTATGAATTCTGCCATCTTCCGCAATGGTCTTCATCAACCCATCTGCATAGGTGGAATTCAATTTTGTGAGCATCCGGTAATCCATAATTGCAGGGATAATCGGATGTTTATTTTTCAACTTCTCCAGTACGTCAGCATTGGTGGAATAACCGGTCTTCGTCTTTTTCACCGGTGGTAAACCCAGTTTATCAAACAGAAGTTCCCCCAGTTGCTTGGTGGAATTGATATTGAAAGGGGCGTCAGAATAGGAAAAAATCAAATTTTCACAGTCTGCAATTCTTTGGGTAAGCATCTGTCCAAACTGAATTAGCTGTTCCTTATCAATCGCAACACCTGCCCGCTCCATACGGTAAAGAACCGGACATAGGGGAAGCTCAATCTCATAATAGAGATACTCCATACCTTGATTTTTCAGTTCTGCTTCCAGAACAGGACGCAAATTCCACAGTGCTTCAGCACAGGCAGCGGCATCATCATCGTCAATAGTTATACCAAGATAGTTGGTTGCCAGCTTGGAAACGGAATAATCTGACGATGATGGATTCAAATCATAGGCAGCAAGGGCAGTATCAAAAGAGAACCCATTATAATCGATACCCAGATCATCAAGTGTATGCATAGTGGACTTCATATCGTGACAGATATGATTTCCCTTTGGTAGCTGAAAACCCATTTGGGCTTCCAGCGGCGTTAATACACATACCCCCTGCTGGCAGGCAACGCCCAACGTACCATCAGAGGACAGATATAGCGCGCAGTCAGCATCAATGTTCGGAACTGTGTCCAGAACAGGTAACTTTTCAATCTTTCTCTCCGGAAGTTTTACAGAAACACCGGCATCCCGCAGACCATAACGATCAATAAGACGAACAAATTCCAGCTTTTGGAACAAGGCATAGAGCGCCTGCTTATTATACGGCTGGACGATCGCATCTTTTGGCTCAAAATCAATGGGCGCATCACACCGAATTGTTGCCAGATCATAGGAAAGGTATGCCATTTCCCTGCTGGTTTCCAGCTTTTCCCGGAGCTTGGGCCGAATAGAATCGTCCTGCAGATTCTCATAAATACCCTGCAGCGAGCCAAACTTCAACAGAAGCTCTGTGGCTGTCTTGGGGCCTACACCTGCAACACCGGGAATGTTATCGGAGGAGTCACCCATAAGGGATTTTAAATCCACCATCTTCTTAGGCTCAAAGCCATATTCCTCACGGAATTTTTCTTCCGTGTAGAGGGTTGCAGTAGTCTGACCCGGTTTGGATATCACCAGCTTTACGTGAACATTCTCGTCAATCAGTTGCAAACTGTCCCGATCACCGGTGACAATTACGCATTCCCAGTCATTATTACTGCAAATGCGGCCAACTGTGCCAATCACATCATCTGCTTCCCAGCCCTGACAGGCGTAGATAGGAATATTCATAGCCTGCAGAATTTCCTTCATAACCGGCATTTGTTGCGCCAGTTCCTCCGGCATACCGTGGCGGTTAGCCTTATATAAATCATATTTTTCGTGACGGAAGGTAGGTCCGTGCAAGTCAAAGGCAACACATATTGCCTCCGGCTGTTCCTCCTTCTCCATACGTTCCAATATATTCAAAAAGCCATAAATGGCGTGGGTGTAAAGCCCCTCCCTGTTGGTAAGGGGCTTTACACCAAAAAATGCTCGGTTTATAACACTGTTTCCATCAAGGATCAGTAGCTTCATACTCTTCTCCAAATTGCGCCTTGCGGCGTATCAATAATTTCAATGCCGCGGTTTTTCAATTCATCACGAATACGGTCTGCCTCGGCATAGTTCTTATCTTTCTTTGCTTGGGTACGTGCAGCAACCAACGCATCAATCTCGGGGTCAGCAGAGGCTGCTTTTTCCTCTTCCTGTTGTTTTCTCAGCAATTCGGCAGCCTTCAGCAAATCGAGGCTCAGCACCCGATCAAAGTCTGCAAGGGCAGCCAGCTTGGTGGCATCGGTGGTTTTTGCCTTCAATACATCATATACTGCGGTAATTGCAAGAGATGTATTTAAGTCGCCGTTCAGCGCGCCTGTGAACCGCTCCTTAAGCTGCTGCAAGGTGTTTTCGTCAATCTCACCCTCGGGCTTCAGGGTTGCAATCTTGGCAACGAGCTTATCATATGCCACGGTAGCATTATCAAGGTTTTCCCAAGAGAATACCAGATTGCGGCGGTAATGGCTCTGCAGGCAGAACAGACGGTACGCCATAGGATTATAGCCCTTCTGCTCCAACAGGCTGACTGTCAGGAACTCACCCTTGGATTTGCTCATTTTACCGGTGTCAGTATTCAAATGGTGTACGTGGAACCAGTAATTACACCACTTATGTCCCAGGTAGCTCTCGGACTGAGCAATTTCATTGGTGTGGTGGGGAAATGCGTTGTCAATACCGCCTGCGTGGATATCAATATCTTCACCCAAATGCTTCATAGAAATACAGGAGCATTCAATATGCCAACCGGGATAGCCAACACCCCAGGGAGAATCCCACTTCAAGGCCTGATCTTCAAACTTGGACTTTGTAAACCACAGAACAAAGTCATTCTTATTGCGCTTGTTGGAATCCTCTTCAACGCCCTCACGGACACCAACATTCAAATCTTCCTCGTCGTGGTCATTGAAAACATAGTACTTTTCCAGAGTAGATGTGTCAAAGTAGACATTTCCGCCGGCAAAATAGGCGTTGCCTTTCTCCAGTAAGGTTTCCACCATATGGATATACTCGTCAATACAGTTTGTTGCCGGTTCTACTACATCGGGCTTTTTGATATTCAGCTTATCGCAGTCGGCAAAGAATGCATCTGTGTAGAACTGAGCAATCTCCATAACGGACTTATTTTCCCGTTTTGCCCCCTTGAGCATCTTATCCTCGCCGGTATCAGCATCGGAGGCCAGGTGACCAACGTCAGTAATATTCATAACGCGCTTAACGTTATAGCCCATATAGCGCAATGCCTTTTCCAGTACGTCCTCCATAATATAGGTGCGCAGATTGCCGATGTGAGCAAAATGATACACCGTAGGACCGCAGGTATACATTTTTACAATATCGGGATTGTTGGGCTGAAACAGTTCCTTTTTATGGGACAGAGAATTA
>JAZNDB010000131.1:0-3864 GCA_045587845.1 Faecousia sp. | reverse complement strand
AAGCCTCCAAGGTCTGACCCGGCAGACCGTACATCAGATCCAGGGACAGATTCCGGAAGCCTGCCCGGCGAATGCGCTCCACGGCGCTGACTGCCTGGGCGTAGCTGTGGGGTCTGCCCAGCTTTTTCAGAATTTCGTCATTATCGCACTGAATACCCAGACTTACCCGGTTAAAGCCCTCATTCCGCAGACGGCGCAGCAGCTTGTCGGATACGGAGTCGGGGTTTGCCTCAAAGGTGATTTCCGCCGTGGGGGACACCTTGAAGGACTTCCGAATGGTGTTCAGAATCGCCGCCATTCCGTCCGCGCCGAAAAAGCTGGGCGTTCCGCCGCCGAAATACACAGTATCCACCACATAATCCGGCGCTAACGGCCCGGTTTCCCGAATATGGGCGCAGACTGCGTCCTGATAGCCGTCCAGCCACTTGTCCTCCTTGGTAGTCAAGGAGTAAAAGTCGCAATACTGGCACTTGCTGCGGCAAAAGGGCACGTGAATATAGATCCCCAAAGGGGTTCTGCTTTTACTGCTAAATAAGGGCATAATGCTCTCCTATCGCATAAAAATAATAAAAATATCTTGGCTCTTCCATAGGGAGAGCCGGCACGGCGCCAGCCGTGACTGAGAGGGCCCGCTCCGCCAAAAATCAAAGATTTTTGCCACCTCCCCCAAAGGGGGGGAGGCAAGCGGGAAGCCTTTTAGTCTTCGTCTAATTTCAGCACTGCCATAAAGGCCTCGGAGGGAACGGACACTGTGCCGAAGGTACGCATACGCTTTTTACCCTCTTTCTGCTTTTCCAGCAGCTTTTTCTTGCGGGTAATATCGCCGCCGTAGCACTTGGCAAGCACGTCCTTCCGCAGAGCCTTAATGGTCTCGCGGGCAATAATCTTGCCGCCGATGGCCGCCTGCACGGGGATTTCAAACTGGGCGCGGGGAATATTCTCCTTCAGTCGCTCGCAAATCTTACGGGCGCGGGGATAGGCATTGTCCGCAAAGAGAATAAAGCTCAGCGCGTCCACAATATCGCCGTTGAGCAGAATGTCCAGCTTCACCAGTTTGCTGGGGCGATAGCCGATCAGCTCGTAGTCCAGGCTGCCATAGCCCCGGGTGCGGGACTTCAGCGCATCAAAGAAGTCATAGATAATCTCGTTCAAGGGCATATCGTAGTGCAGCTCCACCCGGTTGGCATCCAGATACACCATATCCTTAAACTCACCCCGACGGGAGGTTGCCAGATCCATAATGTTGCCCACATATTCCTGGGGCGCCATCAGGTTGACCTTGACGAAAGGCTCTTCCGCCAACTGAATGTCCATCGGGTCGGGATAATCCAAGGGGTTGTCCACCATTTTCACCGTACCGTCCAGGGTGGTAACACGATATGAAACGTTGGGGGCGGTGGTAATCAGATCCAGATTGTATTCCCGTTCCAGCCGTTCCTGAATAATCTCCATATGCAGAAGTCCCAGGAAGCCGCAACGGAAACCGAAGCCCAAAGCGATGGAGCTTTCCAGCTCATATACAAAGGAGGCATCATTCAGCTTCAGCTTTTCCAGCGCTTCACGCAGGTCCTGATACTTGGCGCCGTCGGCGGGGTACACACCGGAGTACACCATAGGCTGCACCTGCCGGTAGCCGGGCAGAGGCTCTTTCGCAGGGTTCTCCACACCGGTAATGGTATCGCCCACCTGGGTGTCGGAAACCGTTTTAATGGAGGCGGTAATGTAGCCAACCTCGCCTGCGCCCAAAGCATCGGCGGGAATCAGTCCCTTGGGGCTCATCTTGCCCACTTCCACCACCTTGTAGGTAGCGCCGGTGGCCATCATTTTAATGTCCATTCCCGCATAAACAGCACCCTCTTTAATACGGGTGTAGACAATAACGCCACGGTAGGCATCGTACTGGCTGTCGAAAATCAACGCCTGCAAGGGAGCGTTTCTATCGCCCTTGGGGGCGGGTACATCACGGACAATCATCTCCAGCACAGAACGGATATTAATGCCGTTTTTCGCAGAGATTTCCGGCGCATCCTCCGCAGGCACGCAGATAATATCCTCAATCTCCCGTTTTACCTCCTGGGGACGGGCAGAGGGCAGGTCAATCTTATTGATAACAGGCAAAACCTCCAGCCCTGCGTCGGTAGCCAAAAAGGTGTTGGCAAGGGTTTGGGCCTCCACGCCCTGAGATGCGTCCACCACCAGCACTGCGCCCTTACAAGCTGCCAGGCTGCGGGATACTTCATAGTTAAAGTCCACGTGACCCGGGGTGTCGATGAGATTCAGAGCGTAGGTTTCCCCGTCGTCCGCCTGATAGTTCAGTTGAACGGCTGTGGCCTTAATGGTAATGCCACGCTCCCGTTCCAAGTCCATAGAGTCCAGAATCTGGTCCTCCATCTCCCGTTTATCAACGGCGGCGCATTCCTCCAGAAGGCGGTCTGCCAGGGTGGACTTGCCGTGGTCAATGTGGGCAATGATTGAAAAATTACGAATTTTAGAAAGGTCTGTCATAGATTGCACCTCAAAAACGGATGTGGCAAGGACATAATCCACCACTTTAGTGTTTCCATTATTATAACGAATTTTCCGGGAATTGTAAACTGTATGTTTTGCCAAAAGTCGGGGAATACTGTACCTTGCGCCGACAAAAACCGCCCAAAGCTGATAGATTTAAAAATTTTTGTCAAACCCCTTGTCAAAACATAAGAATCAAGGTATAGTCTAACAGCACGCAAAAACGCGAATAAGAAGAGAAAGAGGGGATTGCACTATGAGCGCAACGAAAAAGCCCGCGAAAACACCTGAAGAATTACAGGCCATTCTGCAAAAACTGATTGTCCAGGGCCGCAAAGACGGTATGATTCGGGATTCCGAATTGCGGAGCCATTTGGAAGACGTGGATTTGACCCCCGAGAAAATCGAGGAAATTTACGATAATTTCGAGGCTATGAATATCCAAATCGTCAGCGAGGATCTGGATTTGAGCGACGCATTGGATTTGGTGGGTGATTTGGACGACGACATCGACCTTTCCGATGTGGACGAAGAGGATTTGGTTGACCCGGTGGATTTGGCCGCCGAGTATAATCTGGACGACCCTGTGCGCATGTATCTGAAGGAAATCGGTCAGATTAAGCTGCTGAGCGCAGAAGAGGAAATCGAACTGGCGCAAAAGGTCTCCGAGGGTGACCAGGCCGCCAAAAACAAGCTCACCGAGGCAAACCTACGTTTGGTGGTTTCCATCGCCAAGAAATACAGCGGTCGCGGTCTGCACATTTTGGATCTGATTCAAGAGGGTAACACCGGTCTGATCCGCGCGGTAGACAAGTTCGACTGGACAAAGGGAAATAAATTCTCTACATATGCCACCTGGTGGATTCGGCAGGCCATTACCCGCGCCATTGCTGACCAGGCCCGTACCATTCGGGTGCCGGTGCATATGGTTGAGGTTATCAACAAGGCCACCCGCTGCAACCGTAAGCTGGTGCAGGAGCTGGGCCGTGAGCCTACTGTGGAGGAGATTGCCGCAGAGCTGGGCCTGCCCGTAGAAAAAATCATCGAGGCAAACCGCACCGCCGCTGACACGCTGAGTCTGGACACCCCTGTGGGTGATGAGGAAGACACCTCCATCGGTTCCTTCGTGGAAGACGAGCGTACGCCCGGTCCTGCAGATGCCACCTCCAATGCCCTCCTTGCCGAGGCTTTGAAGGAAATTCTGGACACCCTGACGGAACGTGAGGCAGATGTGCTGCGTATGCGTTTCGGTATGTATGACGGCCGCACCCACACCCTGGAAGAGGTTGGTCAGATTTTCGGCGTAACCAGAGAGCGTATTCGCCAGATTGAGAACAAGGCAATCCGCAAGCTCCG
>JAZNDB010000130.1:0-3628 GCA_045587845.1 Faecousia sp. | reverse complement strand
AAGCATATCAGCATATTGTTAATTCGTTGATAAATGCACAATAACAGCACCGAGCCGGGAGTAATCCCGGCTCTTTTGAAGTCGGATCGTAGCCATGTCGTTCTGTGAGCCAAGGAGTTGTCTGGGTTGGTTGTAAGACCGCTTGGCCTCCGACTTAAGCATATCAGCATATTGTTAATTCGTTGATAAATGCACAATAACAGCACCGAGCCGGGAGTAATCCCGGCTCTTTTGTGTTTGTACTTGCGCAGCTTATGTTGCAATGATATAATAGGACCGCTTGATAGAACATAAATAGGAAAGTGAAACCGATGATGCTGACAAAATTAGATATTAAAGATGCGTTATGCAAACTGAATATTCCGCAAGATAGACCGATAATGGTCCATACCGCCTTGCGGAGCATTGGTCCGATAGAGGGCGGCGCGCAGACGCTGTTGGACGCGCTGATTGACCATTGCACGGCAGAGGGCGGATTGCTGTGTGTTCCCACCCATACCTGGGGCTTTATGGATGACGAAATTACGTTGGACTTGGTTTCACCCAGGAGCAATCTGGGTGTATTTCCCAATGTGGCATTGCAGGATAGCCGCGGGATAAGAAGCCGCCATATTACCCACTCTGTGACGGCGTTTGGCCGGCAGGCTGAGGCGTTTACCAAACGAGATAACGCTGCCAATACAATGGCAGATCCCGCTGGCTGTTTGGGAGAGCTATACCGGCAGGACGGCTATGTTTTGCTGATCGGCGTAGGGCAGGAGAAAAACACCTTTTTGCATTGCGTGGAGGAAATGCTGGACGTTCCAAACAGAACGGCAGATCAGCCCATCACTTTAAAAATGCGCTACCCGGACGGCAGCATTGAAGAAAAACAAATATATCCCCTGTATGCAGAGGGAATTGAGGACGTATCTGAGCAGTTTGACAATTACGAGCCCGCATTCCGGAAGCACGGCTGTATTGCAGACGGGAAACTGGGCAATGCCAATGTGCAGCTTTGCAGCGCAAGAAAAATGAAAGCCGTGATGGAGCTGATTTACAACCGCAGCAACCACAAAGAACTTTTAGCAGACCACACGCCTATCGGCGAAGACTATTACTAAAAAGCACCCTCATAGCGTAATCGCTATGAGGGTGCTATATTTATCTGCGGAGTTACACCTGTTCTTGTGCAAGAAATTTTTCTTTATCCTTATTTGCCACACGCAGCACCAACTGAAAACCGATGGTGACAGCCAGCATCAAAGCAGAGAAGAACCAATAGCAGGAGGCGTAAGACCCGCCGGTGAGATCCCGGTAGATATCACATAGCGGAGAGCCCAGGCAAAGCCCCAAGGAATTAGCGGCCATAAAAATGCCCAACACTTTGGTATAGGATGCAGACCCAAAAAGGTCGTTGGAAAGCAGGGGGATCATAACGGTCTCCAGCGGCATAGCCACGGTGCCCAAAACGGTGGCGGTCATTGCCATCACCATACCCAGGGCAGAGTTTGTCAGGTTGGCTTTCAGTAAGTAGGCAATCAGGGAGCAGCAATGGCACATCAGCAGTGTAAATGCCAACCCCTTTTTGTCATAAGAAAACCCGGTAAAGAACTTGGCGCAGGTGAGCACCAGTGAGGATACTGTGGCAGTGGTGGCAACAAAGCCTGCGTCAAATCCCAAATCCTCCATATACACAATACTGATGGTGCCAACGCTTTGCAGGCTGATGCCGGTGAGAAGAATAAAGGCAAAAGTCAAATAGAAGTAAGGTTTTTTTGCAACCTCAGAAAAAGGAATGCCGGTCCAAAGGGTGCCTTTCGCTTTCTTCGCGCTTTTACTGGGAGGCGCGTCTGCGGTTGGATTATCCCGAATGAAAAGCAAAACCAGCGCGCTGACAATCACAGTAACGATGGCGGACAGAAGGTAGGCTTTCCGATAGCCAAAGGTTTCGCCGTTGTTGATAAGCGGGGAGATGATTTGCGCGGCAATCGCGCCACCGATGCCATTGGCGGACATCACAATACCGGTGATTTTGCCGATATCCTTGTGAAACCAGCGACGCACCACGGTGCTGGCCATTGTGCCGCCGGAAAAGACGATGCCGAAACCCCACAGGACACAACCAATGTAGTGATGCCAGATGTTGGCGGTGAGGTACCGCATAATAATGGAGCCGATCAGGGAAAGAAGACCCACACCAACCAGCTTTTTAAGACCGAAACGCTGAATCAGCGGGCCAAAGAACAAAGCGACAATTACTTGCACAACGTAGCGGATACTTGTGCCGATGGAGTACAGACTGCGGGGGATACCCAGCGCCGATGTAACCTTACCGGTGTAAAGACCGGCGTTGCTGCTGCAAAAGCCCAGACAGATAAATTCCATCAAAAAACACATCACAAGGATTACCCATTTGTAGTCTAAACGGGATGTTTTGATTTTCATTTTCTCACTTCCTGTATTTGCAAAGTACAATCTCCATTATACTCCTTTTTTTGCAAAGCGCAACCCGTTCTAAACAGAAAAGGATTGCAAAGAACGGTAATAATGCTTATAATAAGGTCGGGGTGATAGAAATGGAATTTTGTTTGCTAAATGACACCAGAAAAGAGCAGTACAGAACGGAACTGCTAAATATTCTCACAGAAAACGATACTGCCTTCGTGCCGCCTCTGTCCCAACGCACCGGCACCACCCAAACCGTTTTCGCAGGTCAGCATAACCCCAACGGAGTGGAGGATTACCTTACCCAAATGCTGACCCAACAGATTGTGGGTGTTTTTCTGGAAGAGCAAATAGTTGGCTTTGTGTCCTATGTGGAAAACAGAGCCTATGAGAATTTTGAGTTTCCCAACATCTACCTCTCTACACTGGTGTTGCAGCCACAGACCCGAGGTATGGGGATTACAAAAAAAGTATATCATTACCTGTTTAACGAAATGTATCCTGAGCGGAACGTGTATACCCGCACCTGGTCTACCAATGTTGCCCATATCAAAATTCTCCAAGACTTTGGCTTTACGGAACTAAAGAGAATCCCCAACGACCGGGGAGTGGGTATTGATACAGTCTATTATTACAAAAAGCACACTTCATAAGAAGTGTGCTTTTTATCAGTTTACAGTATGCGCAGGTTTTTTACCAAAAACCGATAACACCCAAAGTTTTGCTGGCAAGAAAACCGTGAATACAAAAAAGTATAGATGTTGTTTTTTCTGAAATGCTATTTGCAGCCCGACATAAATTTTACAAAAAGATTTACATTTCCCGACAGATGCTCACTGCGATTCCAAACAAGGCTGACCTTTGTGCGCATTGGCGGGTCAAGGGGGATTCCCACAAGTTCAGGGGCAGACTTTAACAAAAACTCAAAAACAAACCCCACAGCAAACCCATTTGAAACCATATTTTGCACGGTAGACACCTGCGCTGTGTCAAGCAAAATATTTGGGGTGATTCCCATTTGCTCAAATCTTTTTACAATACGTTCTGTTTGAAAAAAACTGTTTTTGAATAAGACAAGCGGTTCGTTTTCCAAATCATAAATGCTGACACAGCTTTTTTGCGCAAGTCTGTGGCTTTTGTTTACACAGCATACATTGTTAAGCTCGGCTAAAAGCACCGACTTATATCTTTCGTCAAAGGG
>JAZNDB010000129.1:0-2680 GCA_045587845.1 Faecousia sp. | reverse complement strand
CGCGAAACACTAAGCTCCGCAAAAGCGTTTATTTCAGAGAAAGGATATACTTTCCCTGTGTTCTATGATACAGACTCCGATGCGGCAACCACCTATAGTGTGTATTCGCTGCCCACCACATACTTTATCGATGCAGAAGGACATCTTGTTGCACAGGCAACCGGAGCTATATCTGCAGATACGCTCCAGCGTGGGATTTATATGATTAAATGAAACAAGAAGGGCTGGGAACACTGTATAAAAGCAAAGTAAAAGGAGACTGCACATGGCGAAGCGGCTAATGCCGGCCAACTGGATGACTATGCGATGTATACGTCAGCACTTTTAGAACTGTACCGCGTTACCTTTGACACAGCCCATCTGCAAGAAACCATTCACCGGGCAGAGCAGATGTTGGAATTATTTGAGGATAAGGAACAGGGCGGCTATTATATGACAGCTTCCGACGGTGAACAACTGATTGCCCGTCCCAAAGAAACCTATGACGGCGCGCTCCCCTCGGGCAATAGCGTAGCTGCTATGGTGCTGCAAAAACTGGCGACGCTTACCGGGGAAATGAAATGGCAGAATGCAGCGGAGTGGCAAATGAAGTTTCTGGCTGCGACTATAGGCCAGGACCCGGCAAGCAGCTGTTTCGGTGTATTGGCTATGATGGACGCATTGTATCCCCACCGGGAACTAGTCTGTGCTGCGCAGGATGGACTTCCAGATGAATTGTTGCAATACCTGAAAGAAAACACGGCATAGGATATCCGTGTGTTGCAGAAAACGAAGGCGAACGCAGGGCTTCTGTCTCAATGCGCACCTTTCACACGGGACTATCCCGTTCCGGAGACAGGAGCAACGTACTATCTCTGTGAAAACGGCGCATGCAAAGCACCGGTCAAGTCGTTCTCAGAATTAAGAATATAAAAATATAGAGGGAGTACCGCGGTACTCCCTCTATATTCATGTGTAGAAGTGACAGCGCGTGAAGAAACTTCTCAATAAACAGAGATCATGTCTCCACCCAAGGACATTTTTTATTTAGAGGCGTGTCTGTTGCCCACATCATCCCAGCATAACGTCCATCAGCATCATTACTGCGAATCCAAGAATAATGCCCATTGTGGCGGAATAAGGATGTGCTGTTTGATTTTCTTGGCATTCGGGAATTAACTCGTGTACAGCAACCAGGATCATAGCTCCGGCAGCAAAAGAAAGGGCATAGGGCAGGATTGCTTCCACATAGACGACCAACAGCGCCCCAATCACACCCGCAATCGGTTCTACCATGCCTGATGCCTGCCCAAGGAAGAAACTCCGTTTCCGGGAATAGCCCTCTCTTCGCAAAGGGACTGAAACTGCTGCGCCTTCGGGGAAATTCTGCAAGCCGATCCCCACCGCTACGGAAATTGCTCCCATTAAGTTTTCTGTGGTATATCCCCCTTCCTGCAATGCGCCAAAGGCAACACCCACTGCCAATCCCTCGGGGATATTGTGCAGGGTGATCGAAAGGATCAGCATTGCGATACGGTGCAATCGTTCGTTGTTCTTTGCCGGTACATTGTCTGCTTTTGCCCTGGCAAAAGCAACGGCCTTGTCGGAAGCCCACATAAACAATGCACCAAACAAAAAACCTACCGTTGCTACAAGATATGCCGGTAGGTTGGATGTAACCTCCGCACGCTCGATTGCTGGTTGTAGCAGTGACCAGAAGCTGGCCGCGATCATAACGCCCGCAGCAAAGCCAAGCATAATATTCAAACCCTTAGGATTGGGAGACTTGAAGAATACAACTGTTGCTGCCCCTAAAGCAGTTACAAGCCAGGTGCCCAGCGCTGCCGCTAACGTCATTATGACAAAATTATCCATAATGCACCCCCATTACACCATTATACTTGCCATAATGATTTTGGTGCATATGATGTGCCTTATCAAGAAAGGGAAACGCTATCCCGAAAAAGCATTTCCCTTTCTTAATTATGCTCAATATTTTTAACGGCGATTGACTTTATTCGCTAGGTCTCCGTAGACCGGGGTTGCCAAACCGAAACCACCGGATACGGTGAGAATCTGGCCGGTGGTGTAGGCAGAGGCATCACTTGCAAAGTAAACAACCGCCGCGGCAATCTCCTCCGGCAGACCGATTCTGCCAAGAGGGATATGCTGCAGGAATAGGCCACGGAATACCTCTGAAAGATTCTTCTCCACCGCTTCCGTGGCAGTCATGCCAGGAAGCACCGCATTGCAGCGAATATTATTCTTAGCCTCGTGGACGGCGATAAGTTTTGTCAGATAGTTGATTGCAGCCTTGCTGGTGCCGTAGGCAACCTGGGAGACATCCGGCACAATACCGCCCACTGAGGAAATGTTGATGATACTGCCTCCCTGCTTTGCCATATGTTTGGCCGTAGCCTGACTTGCCATAAAGACGCTTCTCAAGTTCAGATTGACTGTGTCCAAAAACACCTGCGGATCTGTATTGGCAAAGTCCAAATCTTTTGCGGGATTGGATGTGCCGAAATTATTGACCAGCACATCGATACGGCCTGCATCTTTTACCACATCTTCGACCATAGAAGTGAAGGTCTCCGGCTTCGTGGCATCATTGTATACAAATTTTACGCCATCTAAAGTATCTGCGATCTCCTGCGCCCGATCCAAATTCCGGGCTGCCATATAGACCTTAGCACCTTCT
>JAZNDB010000128.1:0-4843 GCA_045587845.1 Faecousia sp. | reverse complement strand
CCACAAGAATTATAACAACTGGAAATATTCCTTGGACAACCAATTCTGTCCCGAAATTTATTCCACCCGGGAAGAAGCAATCGATGCTGCTTTTGAGGCATTGGAAAAACTCAGATAAACAAAGTAATAACCCCTAAGGCTTAAGCCTTAGGGGTTATTGTTACTTCGAACGCAAATATATTCCTCACAATGTGCAGGGTTCGTATTTGCGTCCCTTGGTGACTCGCCGGAGATTCGAACTCCGGACCCACTGCTTAAAAGGCAGTTGCTCTGCCAACTGAGCTAGCGAATCATAAGCTGAGGGGGATCAAACACCAACAGCCCCTCAGTGGCTCTTTTTGGTGCTTTTGGGCTTGTTTTCCTTGCCTTGCGCTAGCAAGGCTGCGTCAGCCGCACCCAAAATCACAAAAAATTTCACGCTGAGGGGTGCGAAGCAGTTTTCAGGCAATCTGCCTTTGGGAAGACAAAGAAATTTACGACGGGAATACGTGTTGTATTGTCAAGGAAATTTCTGAAGTATTGACAAAGGCAGGTGTCTGAAAACCTATTGGGGTTTGATCCCCCTCAGCTTATGGCTGGGATGGCAGGATTTGAACCTACGAATGCCAGAGTCAAAGTCTGGTGCCTTACCGCTTGGCGACATCCCAATCTACCGCGTCCGGCGCCGGACACACAGGGTATTATAGCACGGCAATGTATTTTTTGCAACTGTTTTTTCTAATATACAGAAAAAATATGGAAATATTGGTAAAACAGAGATTATTCTTGATTTCGCGGGGGGCGTGTGGTAGGATTTCATTGTAATATCAAGAAACGAGGCGGTAATATGGACGATCGGAAATTGGAACTGAAACGCTTGAAAAAGGAATATAAACGGAGCAAAAGAAAGCTCGTAACCCTGTGGAAGACACTGGGCATTATGTTTTTGGTGCTGAGTTTGATTTTTGCGCCTCTGAGCATTGTGGTAAAGGTGTTCGACAACACAATGGCGGCGTTCTTTGGTGGCACGTTCTGGGAACTGGTAGACGAGGATAAAGATGCTATCTATTTCAAGTCGGACTTTGCCACCAATGAAGAAATGGCAGCATACGGCGAGGATATTTGCAAGCAAGTAGAGGCAGAGGGCGCTGTTTTGCTGATGAATCGAAACAATGCATTGCCCTTGGCGGCAAATTCTCAGGTGAGCTGTTTCTCCAATTCCTCTGTAAATTTGGTTTACGGCGGTACAGGCTCGGGAAATATTGATGCCTCCAAGGCAGATAATTTAAAGAGCGCATTGGAGCAGGTGGGCTTTGGGGTGAATAAGACCTTATGGGATTTTTACATCAGCGACGAAATTGCCAAGTATGCCCGTAAGGGTGGCGGAATGGTATCTTTGGAGTCTGCCAAGGTGTCCGAGGTGCCCTATCACCTGTATACAAAAGAGGTGCTGGACTCTGTAAACACCTATGGCGACGCGGCCATTGTGGTGTTCTCCCGTGTAGGCGGTGAGGGCGCGGATATGGAATTTGGCGAAAATAACTATCTGTCGCTGAATAACGATGAAAGAAACCTGATGTTGCAGCTTTCTTTTATGCGAAAGGCAGGCAAAATCAAGAAACTGATTGTGCTGATCAATACCGCCAATGCCCTGCAGGTGGACTTTCTGAAGGGCAATCCCTATGAAGTGGATGCGGCCCTTTGGATTGGCGATGTGGGCATCAGCGGTATCAATGCAGTTGCGGAGATTTTGGCAGGCAAGGTCAATCCGTCGGGCAGCCTGGTGGATACCTATTGCTACAACAATTATTCCAGCCCCGCTATGCAGAATTTTGTTTCTACCCCCTACGGTGGGTATGATGGGAAGAATATTCCCAGTCACGCCAGCACCTATATGATTTACCAAGAGGGTATCTATGTGGGCTACAAATATTACGAAACCCGCTACGAGGATTTCGTGATGGGCACAGGCAATGCAGGGTCTTACGCTTACGATAACGATGTTGCCTATCCCTTTGGCTTTGGTCTGAGCTATACTACCTTTGATTATTCTGATATGTCGGTGGCTTATCATAAGAATACCGACCAATTTGAGGTGAAAGTCACTGTAACTAATACAGGCGCAATGGCAGGCAAGGAGACAGTGCAGGTCTATTCCCAAGCCCCCTATACAGATTACGACAAGGAAAAGGGCGTGGAGAAGGCATCGGTGAATTTGGTGGGCTTCGGCAAGACCAAAATTCTGGAGCCTGGCGCCAGCGAAACCGTTACGGTATATGTGGACAAGCGGGATTTGGCTTCTTACGATGCTTATGGAGCAAAGACCTATATTCTGGACGCGGGAACCTACTATTTGACGGTTGCTACCGATGCCCATAACGCGGTGAACAATATACTGGCGGTTAAGGGCTATACAAAAGAGAACACCCAGTTCCGTATGGATGCCGATGGCAATACGGCTTTGGTGCATAAATGGGAGCAGGCAGAATTTGATGCAAAGACCTATGCTGTTTCCAAAAATGGCACACCCATTACCAATCAGCTTTCCAATGCGGACCCCAACCTGTACGAGGGCGTGGAAGAAACTGTAAAATGGCTGTCCCGTCAGGATTGGGAGGGTACGTTCCCCAAGGAGATTGTAAAGCTCCAGTTGACCCGGATTCTGATAGATGACCTGCAGGACGGACAGTATAATCCTGCGGATTACGCATCAGTGGATATGCCTACGTTGGGCGCAGAGAATGGTTTGAAGCTCTATGATATGATCGGCCTGTCCTTTGACGATCCCAAGTGGCAGACACTGCTGGACCAGTTGACCTTTGATGAAATGGTGGCCCTCATTGGTGATTCCTTCCACTGGAGAATGCCTGCAGAATCTGTGCAAGCCCCCGGCACCCGTGACGAAAACGGCCCTCAGGGCTTGACCGCATCGCTTCTCGGCTCTGCGGGAACCCAGTTGGAGGCTACGGCCTTTACATCCGAGGATGTGATGGCGGCTACCTTTAACACAGAGCTGATGTACGAAGTGGGTAAAGTGATTGGTAATAACTGCCTGGCGGCAGACGTTGTGTGTTTGTATGGACCCGGCAGCAATACCCACCGCACCCCCTACGGCGGACGTAACTTTGAATATTACTCCGAGGACGGCTTTTTGGCAGGCAAAATCTGCGCCGCTGAGGTTTTGGGTATCCAGGACAAGGGTGTAGACGTGGCAATTAAGCACTTTGCTTTGAATGACAGTGAGCAGGACCGAATCGGTCAGGCTGTTTGGCTGAACGAGCAGGCCGCCCGTGAAATCTATCTGCGGGCGTTCCAGTATGCTTTTGAAGAGGGGAAGGCCAACGGCGTTATGACCGCCTACACCCGCTGGGGCGCAATCTGGTCCGGCGGTCACAAGGGTCTTATGACGAATATTATGCGGGGTGAGTGGGGAAGCAACGGTATGTCCATCACCGACAATGTGCTGACCACCTATGTCACCGGCGCAGACGGTATTCTGGCAGGCACTACCACCTATGATGCTATGATGCCTTATATTGTGAATGAACTGCCCAAGTATAAAAATGACCCGGTGATTGTGTCTGCTATGCGCCAGGCTTGCCACCACAATCTCTATGCATTAGCAAACTCCTCGGGTATGAACGGTGTGGGCGCAGATACCACTGTGCGGGTGTTTGAAACGCGGCTGGTGATTTTGTGCAGAGTATTTGCAGTTGTTTGTTTGGTAGCATATCTGTTCTTTGCTATTCTGTGGACCCGAGGCAAAAAGGCCTGGAAAAAGACCGAAGGTTATCTCAATTACAGAACGCTGAAAAATACGCTCAAGGAAGAAAAGAAACAGTAATATGTAGGGCGGGGGCTTGCTCCCGCCGTACTTTATGGAAAGGGGGCAGAATATGCGCTTTCGCAAAGTCTATGTGGAAATTTCCAATCTGTGCAATTTAAGCTGCGCCTTCTGTCCCGGCACAAAGCGAAAGGCAGGGCGAATGACGGTAGAGGAATTTGCAAAGCTCCTGCCCAAGCTGCGCCCCTTTACGGAATATCTCTATTTTCATTTGATGGGTGAGCCTCTGTGCCACCCGGAGCTGGAAGACTTTTTGGACTTAGCCAAGGATTTTAAAGTCATTCTCACCACCAATGGCACACTGCTGAAAAAACAAAAGGAACTGCTTCTTTCTGCGCCCAATCTCCACAAGATAAATATCTCTTTGCACGCATTTGAGGCGAATGATTTATCCGTACCTTTTGCAGACTACCTTGCAGACTGCTTTGCCTTTGGACAGGCGGCAGCGGGGAAAAAGTTAGTGGTTTATCGTCTGTGGAATCAGGGTGGAGCTGACAGGCGAAACGAGGAAATATTGGATTGTATGCAGCAGTTTTTTCCCAAACCCTGGGTGACGGAACGGCAGGGCACACGGATAGGGGACAGGGTATATCTGGAGTATGGAGAGAAATTTGACTGGCCCGATCTGCAGGCGGAAGCGGGAACGGAAAAAGTCTTCTGCTACGGTTTGCGTGATCAGTTGGGTGTCCTGTGGGACGGAACAGTTGTGCCCTGTTGTTTAGACCACGAGGGAGATTTGGCTTTGGGCAATCTTTTTGACCAATCTATGGAAGAAATTCTCTCCAGCCCCCGCGCGAAGGCAATTTACGAAGGTTTCTCCCGGAAAGAGGCGGTAGAGCCTTTGTGCCGCCGCTGCGGCTACGCAAGAAAATTTGCAAAATAAAATGTCGCTGACGAAATGATATGCACCCCAAAAGTTAGACACTTTTGGGGTGTATATTTTTATGGCAAAAAAGGGACAAGAATACAAAAACTATAGCGCAGAGTACAAACTCAATGTTATAATGGATATGCAAGAAC
>JAZNDB010000127.1:0-4101 GCA_045587845.1 Faecousia sp. | reverse complement strand
CCATTTCCACAAAGGTTTCCGCCGCCAGTTCCTTGGGCAGCAAGCGAAATAGCAGCGATATTTTCTGGTCTTGCAGACCTGCCAAAAGGGCTGCGATGTCCGCAGGATTCATAGTCGCCAAAACATCCCGCATAGCCCCATATTTCCGATTCTCCAGCATTTTTACCAGAGCTTTTTCCATCATTTCAAAACGTTCTGTCATCGGTGTTCCTCCTTTATTCTAAGGGATATAAAAAGTCACACCTGTACCGTAATCAGTTGCGTCCGGCTATGGACGTGAGCCAACTTCGGTCAGGTATATTGCCATTGTTACCGGAATCCATAGCATACGCTCCTTTCTTTCATATTAAGTATATTGTACCTTCAAAATGCGCCTCCTGTCAATGGCAAACCTGTTGTGCATTTCGTGATACTGTGGTATACTAAAGACAAAGGATGTGACCAAAAATGCTTAACTTTACCGCCTTAACGCCGGAATGTAAATCTGTGTATGATACTTATTTGATGCGTTGCGGGGAACGGGGCTGTGAATACAATTTTGCCAATCTCTTTCTCTGGGGGCGGCAGAAAGCTACCCTCCACGAAGGTAATTTGGCATTTTTCTGCCAATTTAACCGCAGAAGCGTATATTTGTTCCCCCTGGGAGTGAATTTGAAACCCACGCTGGACGCCATCATTGCCGACGCCTGCAAGCGGGGAATCCCCTGCCGTCTTACCAGCTTAACCGAGGCCGACCAAGCCCTGCTGGAACAATGGTATCCCCAGCAGTTCTACTTTCATACCGACAGGGACAGCTACGACTATATCTACGCCATAGATGACCTTGCAGATTTAGCAGGCAAAAAGCTGCAGAAAAAGCGCAATCACTGCAATCGGTTCCGTCTGCTTCACCCCAACTACGCCGTTACCCCCATCACCAGGGAGAACACCCCGCAGGTTTTGGCTATGCTGGATCAGTGGTATGCCCAAAAGAAACAGGAGGACCCCACCACAGACTTCTACTTGGAGCAAATCGCCATTACCAAGGCTCTGCGCTATCGGGAGGCACTGGGTATGGAGGGGCTTGTGCTGACAGAAAAAGGCCGTATTTTGGCTATGACCCTGGGCTCACCTCTCTCTGCAGACACCTTCGATGTGCAATTTGAAAAGGCCGTAACAGGTTGTGACGGCGCATACGCGGTTATCAATCGGGAGTTTGCCCGTTACCTACGGGAAAAATACCCCCGCCTGCAGTGGCTGAATCGGGAAGACGATTTAGGGCTGGAGGGTCTGCGAAAGGCAAAGCTCTCCTACTGCCCAGCGCGCTTTGTTGAAAAGCGGTGGGCTTGTTTGAAGGAGGCAGGCTATGATTGCTGATTTAAAGAAGCTTTGGCAGGAGGCCTTTGAGGATTCTGAAGAAACGCTGGACGCATTCTTTACCCACGGTTTCTCAGAGGACCGCTTTCTCTGTCTTTGTGAAGACGGTATTCCCGTCAGCGCCCTTTACTGGTTTGACTGCCACCTGCAGAGGCAAAAGCTTGCCTATATCTATGCGTTAGCTACCGCAAAATCCCACCGCGGGAAAGGTTTAGCCCACAGCCTGCTGACGCAAGCCCATACCCGTTTGAAAGAGCTTGGCTATGCAGGCGCTATCTTAGTGCCAGGCAGCGATGCCCTTTTTGGCTTTTATGAAAAAATGGGCTACCGCGCCGCCACAACCGTAACGGAATTCTCCTGCGATGCAGCAGACCGTTCTGTTCCCGTGTTGGAGATTTCCTCCGATGAATACGCCAGATTGCGACGGACCTTTCTGCCTGAGGGCGGTGTTTTGCAGGAGGGCGCGACACTTTCCTATTTGCAGAATCACGCCCGTTTTTACGCAGGAAAAGATTTCCTGCTATGCGCCGCCACAGAAAATGACACCCTTTTGGCGCAAGAATTTTTGGGAAATAAAAAAGCCGCGCCCCATATTCTCCGCGCATTGGGCGCTGCAAAAGGCACTTTCCGTACCGTCGGCGCAGGCAGAGCCTTTTCTATGCTTCTTCCTTTGCGGGAGGATTGCCCTGTCCCTGCCTATTTGGGTTTGGCTTTGGATTAAAAATCTGTCAAATTTCGTATTTTTCTCTTGCGTATGGACAGACGCAGAGGTATAATACCAGTATATTTTTCAATATCCCAAAGGAGGATTTGGTTATGAGTAATAATCTCCGTCCCGATACTATGGAGCGTATCACCACCAAGGCACTGGCTGACGCATTTATTGCCGAGCAGGTAGCTGAAGTCCGTAAGCAGGTAGGTGACAAGAAAGTTCTGCTGGCGCTAAGCGGCGGTGTGGATTCTTCCGTCGTTGCCGCGCTGTTGATCAAGGCCATTGGCAAGCAACTGGTTTGCGTGCACGTCAACCACGGCTTGATGCGTAAAGACGAGTCCGAAGGCGTTATTAAGATGTTCAAGGACGGCTTGGATGCCAACCTGATTTATGTGGATGCCACCGACCACTTCCTGGGTCTGCTGGCAGGTGTTTCCGACCCTGAGAGCAAACGGAAGATTATCGGCAAGGAATTCATTACTGTTTTCGCTGACGAGGCCCGTAAATTGGAGGGCATTTCCTTCCTGGCGCAGGGTACTATCTACCCCGACATTTTGGAATCCATCAAGGCTGCCGAGGGCAAGAAGGCCGTGAAATCCCACCACAATGTGGGCGGTCTGCCTGAGGATCTGCAGTTTGAGCTGGTTGAGCCGTTGAAGCTGCTGTACAAGGACGAGGTCCGTGTGGTAGGCGAGGCGCTGGGCCTGCCCCACGCAATGGTTTACCGTCAGCCCTTCCCCGGCCCCGGTCTGGGTGTCCGCTGCCTGCGTGCAATCACCCGCCACCGTTTGGAGGCTCTCCGCGAGGCTGATGCAATCCTCCGGGAGGAATTCGACAAGTGCGGTCTGGCAGAAAAGGTTTGGCAGTACTTTATCGCCATTCCCGACATTAAGAGTGTGGGTGTAAAGGACGACAGCCGTTACGAGGGCTGGCCTGCCATCATCCGCGCCGTAAACACCAAAGACGCAATGACCGCCACCGTAGAGGAGATCCCCTACCCCGTCCTCCACAAAATCGTTGCCCGCATCACCTCTGAGGTAGAGGGCATCAACCGGGTTCTGTTCGACCTGACCCCCAAGCCCACCGGCACCATCGAGTGGGAATAATACCAAAAACGCTGAAAACCCGCATAAACACTGGGTTTTTGAGGTTTGAAAAAGCCTCGTGACAACGTTTTGACAACAATTTCAGATTATTCATAAAAAAAGAGCTAACAGATTTTTGTTACAAAGTCTGTTAGCTCTTTTTTTGTTTTACAGCGTTACGTCTACAAATTCGGGATCTATGCTATGAATATCGATATAAGGATACTTTTTATCGATTGTTTGAATGCCGCCCAAGACGATTTGGTGATAAGGTAGTGCTCCAAATTCTTTGTGTTCGATTATACATACACATTTACTGAACTTTTTTGTGACAGGTATGAAATCAAGAGATATTTCTTCTGCATCCTTTTTGTAGTCAAAAGCAAATAACTTGAGCTTAATTTCGTTGACATCTGCCTGAATTGCTTTAAGCAATCCTTCTTCTGTAAATCCCTCCTTTTCAGTGAAAAGGATAGTAACTTTAAATGCTTTCATTGTGATATACCTCCAAATTTATTTTCTTAACTTATCAAGAGCATCCCTTGTGCGCTGTACCTCTACCTCGGGATATGTATAACGCCAACGATCATATTCCTCTTTGCTGATTTCACCGTTACGATACTTCTCTGCTTCTTTCTGCCAAGCGGTAAAACGCTCAAGCAAAGAAATGTAAGATATTCCTCTGTTTTTATCAAGGCGAATACAAATCTCGTCATCGAGCTTGTCAATCTTCAATCCGTAAATATCCTCTATTGCAAAGAGGGTATGCATAAAGCCGAGATCCGTATCAATATCAGGAACATTTAATGCCATAGTAGAAACGCCCAAAGCATCGGCAAGCGCTTCGGTTAAATCTGATTTGGGTGTTCTTGTGCCGGACTCATATTGAGCCAAGCGGATGTCGGCAGTTTTCTCCGGAAAACCAACTTTTACACCAAGAAACTTTTG
>JAZNDB010000126.1:0-3769 GCA_045587845.1 Faecousia sp. | reverse complement strand
CATCTTGTAGAGGCATACCTCGATATGCTCCTCGAAGGCCTCATACTTATCGCTAAACTTTGCGGCAAAGTCCAGACGGGCAGCGGTCAATCGCTCCTCGCGGACGTTCTTGTCGTCGGTGTCCAGGCCATATTCAATCTGACCCAGACCGTATTCTACCAGATCGTCCAGCAGATCGTGGTTAACGGCAGCCTTCTCGAAGGTGAACTTGGGCTTGCCGATTTCAGCAACGATGGAATTGATGAACTTCACGATTTCCATATTGGTCTCGTGGGCCACGCGAATGGACTCCAGCACGATTGCTTCGGGAGCTTCGTTTGCCTCGGTTTCGATCATAACAACCTTCTCGAAGGTGGAAGCGATACAAACAAAGCAGTCGCAGTTGTCACGCTCCTCAGCGGAGGGGTTGATGATGTAGCGGCCGTCAGCCATATGGGCAACGTTGGTGGTAGCAACAGGTCCGTTCCAGGGAACATCGGAAGATGCGATGGCGATGGAAGCGCCCAGAGATGCTACGATTTCCACGGGATTCTCGTGGTCGTTGGCAAAAACGGTGCAGGTAACAACGGTGTCGTTACGCAGTTCCTCGTCGAACAGAGGACGCATAGGACGGTCGATGATACGGCTGTTCAGAATACCGCGGTCGGAGGGCTTGCCCTCACGGCGGTTGAAAGAGCCGGGAATACGGCCCACAGCGTACATTCTCTCTTCAAACTCGATGGTCAGAGGGAAGTAGTCGATGCCGGACTTGGGAATGGGGTTGCAGGTACAGGTAGTCAGCACTACGGTATCGCCGTAGCGGCAGATGCACTCTGCGTTGGCCAGCTCAGCAACCTTACCGGTCTCTACGGTAAAGGGGCGGCCGCCGATTTCCATCTCGAAAACCTTGTGATTGGGGAATTGTTTCTTGGTAATCATTTGTGTAACCTCCTAAAATATTTTGTGTGTTCGGGAGGTTTAGCACTTGAATCGAATGTCGAACGTTCGACAGCCCATTCAACTGCTAAATATCTCCCGAAAGTGCATACATTTTGTTTTCTTTTAGAACGACGAAAAGGGTAGCGGAAAAACCCGCCACCCTTTTTGCAATTCTTACTTACGAATACCCAGCTTGGCGATCAAAGCACGGTAACGGTTGATGTCCTTCTTTGCCAGATAGTCCAGCATTTTGCGGCGCTTACCAACCATCATCAGCAGACCACGACGGGAGTGGTTGTCGTGCTTGTGAGTACGCAGGTGATCGGTCAGCTCGTTGATACGGGCAGTCAGGATAGCTACCTGTACTTCAGCAGAACCGGTATCGCCCTCGTGGGTTGCGTTTTCCAGGATAACCTGGGTCTTCTTTTCCTTCTGAATCATTGTGTTTTCCACCTTTCATTTTTTGGTCAACCACCATAAATCGCTTTTTGCCTGCGCAACGGCTCTGCTGTCCCAAGTCTGCACAACAGAAAATTTGAAATACACAAAGTATTCCTGCATTCTCTGTTGCTTGCCTTGTGCCAGTATTTCTCGTTGCCAGTCTAAATCTATTTTTGGAGTTTGACTGAATATTTCCCGGAAGCCAAGTAGGGGCTGGTGAAGTGCGTTTTTCGCTTTCTCCCACAACTGAGCAACGGGTACAATTTGTTTCTGGCCATAGCCAGCCCGACTATGTTACCACAGATTTTTCCAAAAGTAAAGTACTTTTATTCACTTTTTTCAAAGAAATCCCGTGTTTGACATACGTTTTTTTGAATTTCTGCGGTCAATTCTTCCAAGGAGTTGAATTTTTGCTCCGGTCGGAGAAATTTATAAAAGGCAATGGTAATTTCTTTGCCGTACAGGTCACCGTCAAAATCCAAAAGATGCACCTCTGCGTTGATGCTCTCGCCAACTACAGTGGGGCGCACGCCCACATTCGCCAGCGATACATAAGTTTCATCGTCAACCAGCGCCACACACACGTAGACACCGAACTTGGGGGCAGCCAATTCTGCGGGGAAAGGCAGATTGGCGGTGGGAAAGCCCAGCTTGCGTCCCAACTGCTTGCCGTGGGTTACGATGCCTGTGAGCACGTGGGGATGTCCCAGCAGGTTACTGACGTTTTCCATATCACCCTGCTCCAAAGCCTGGCGGATTCGGGTGGAGGAAATTCGTGTGCCGTCCATAACTTGTTCCGGCACAATGGCATAGGGCAGTTGCCTTTTTTTGCAGTAGGCTGCCAGCTTTTTGGGCGTGCCCAGTCCCCCGGAGCCAAAACGGAAATCGTCGCCGCATACAAAACCTGCAGCGCCTGCAGCAAGGAGGCTATTCAAAAAATCGGACCAGTGGGTGGTCATCAATTCCCGGTCAAAGGGGATTTCCTTCACAACATCCAGACCAAAGGAGTAAAGCAGCCGCGCCCGATCGTCCGAGGTGTTTAAAAGCGCTGGCGGCGCACCCAAAACAAGGCTGTCCGGGTGAGAGGTGAAGGTCACCGCGCCGGCTTGGCAGCCGTTTTGCTCTGCCAACTGACGGCATTCCCGCAAAAGCGCCTGATGCCCCAAATGCACTCCGTCAAAAAAGCCCAAAGCGTAAATTGTTTTTTCTTTCATAAAAATACCTTTTTGTAGGGGGGCATTGGCCCCTACATTGCCTGGTTAAATATTAAAAAAGCTTTTAGTGGTTGACATAACGCCGCCATCGACCTTTGCCAACATAAGAAATTCGCCCTCGGAGTCATATGCCCGGTAAGTGCCGTCGGGCAAATCAATGGAAAAGCAGTTGCCGTTGCGGGTACGCAGGGCTTGCTTTTCTGTTAATGTCACGGCAGGATAATGGGCGAACAATGTGTCCACATTCCGTAAATACTGTCCGGGATTTTCACATTCCACCAGTTGGGATAAGGCAATGGCCTCTTTTTCCGTATAGCTTCCTGCAGCAATCCGACGAAGCTGTGCCATACAGCCGCCGCAGCCCAGCTTTTCGCCAATATCCTTGCACAGGGTGCGGATATAGGTACCTTTAGAACAGTGTACCCGCAGACGGACATCGTTACCCGTCATTCCCAGAAAATCCAGGGCAAAAACAGTAATCGTCCGGCTCTTGCGCTCAACTTCCTTACCCTTGCGGGCCAAATCCACCAGTTTCTGTCCGTTTATTTTAATAGCGGAATACATAGGAGGAATCTGCTGAATTTCACCTTTAAACTGCTCCAAAACAGCTTTGATAGCTGCTTCGGTGACGGAAACAGGCTTTTCTTCCAGAGTAGTGCCGGTGATATCCTCGGTGTCGGTGGTAATGCCCAAACGCAATGTGGCTTCGTAAACCTTGTCTGCGTGTTCAAAGAACTCCACGCCCCGGGTTGCGCGACCCACATACACCGGCAGCACACCGGTAGCCATAGGGTCCAGCGTGCCTCCGTGACCGATGCGACGGGTCTGAAATACACCCCGCAGCTTGGCGGTTACGTCCTGGCTTGTCCAGCCGGCAGGCTTATCTACAATTACAATTCCATCCATATTGACCTCAAATATGTGGGCGGCGGATCTTTCGCCGCATATGTGCGTTTTGAAGTCCTCGCAGTATACACGATACAGCATCGGCCTTCAACCTTCATCTACGGCGAAATCTTTCGCCGGTTCCAATTATGGCTTATAATTTAGCCATTGCATTTTTGATTTTCTCAACGGCTTCTGCCATCGTGCAGGTCATAGAAGCGCCGGCAGCGCCTTTGTGTCCGCCGCCGCCAAATTTCTGGCAGATGGCCGCGGCATCGTAGCCGGGCACAGCCCGCACAGAGATTTTAATG
>JAZNDB010000125.1:0-14811 GCA_045587845.1 Faecousia sp. | reverse complement strand
CAGCTGGTAGGCAAAGCGCTCCATCTGGTTGTCCAGCTCGGCCTCAATGAGCGCCTTGGGCATCTCAACAGTGGTGTTCTCGGCAGCCTTCTCAACGCAGGCATTCTCGAAAGCGGAAGCGATGTTCTTCTCGGCAGTCTCCAGAGCCTTTGCGCGGGTGTCGGCCTTCAGCTCCTCCAGAGTGTCGAACTCGGAAACGTCCTTAGCGAACTCATCATCCAGTGCGGGAACGTTGGTAACGGTGACCTTGTTCAGCTTAACATGGAAAACAACGGGCTTGCCAGCCAGATCAGCATGGTAATCCTCAGGGAAGGTGATGTCGATGTCCTTCTCCTCGCCGGCGGTCATACCAACGATCTGATCTTCAAAGCCGGGAACAAAGGAGTTAGAGCCCAGAACCAAGTCGTGGTTTTCACCCTTGCCGCCTTCAAAAGCAACACCGTTATCGAAACCCTCAAAGTCGATATTTGCAGTGTCACCCATTGCAGCGGGACGTTCAACTGTTTCAGTGGAAGCGACATTCTGCGCCATTCTGTCCAGCTCAGCCTGCACCTGTTCGTCGGTAACAGTAGCCTCAGCCTTTTCAACCTTCAAGCCCTTGTAATCGCCCAGGGTAACCTCGGGATATACATCGGTAGTTAGAGTGATTGTTACGATGCCTTCGTCGCTGATGTCCACATTGGTCAGGCTGGGACGGCCAACGGCCTTCACTTCCTGCTTAACAACAGCATACTCATAAACCTCGGGGAAAATCTCCTCAAGGCCGTCTTCGTAGAATACGTGAGCGCCATACATAGCCTCAATCATCTTGCGGGGTGCCTTGCCCTTACGGAAACCGGGAATCATAATATTTTTGCGTGCCTTCAGGTATGCCTTTTGCACACCGGATTCCATCAGTTCCTTGTCGATCTCGACGACGATTGTAGCCTGATTGCCGTTTCTTTCGTTACTCTTAATGTTCATTGTTTGTTTCCTCCCAAGTTTGGCCGATAAACGGTCAAAAATATACATATTTTGTATCCGAACTATATTAGCAAATATTCTGCCAAATGTCCACACTTTTCTTAAAAAATTATCAAAATATCTTGTGTGGCTTAAAATTCAGTTTATCTGCAGCGACAAGTTTATAGTCAACGCCATCCCATTGTCCTTCCATAGCAAGTCCATGACTTGCTCCGTGAAGATGTCCGTAGTAGCACTGACGTACCTCGTAACGGCTTAATAGCTCCAAAATTTCATCGCAGGTATAGCCTTTATACCGCGGCGGATAATGTAGAAATACAATTTTCGGTAGATCGCCTGCAGATTTTAAGGAAGCTTCCAAACGGATCAGCTCCCGTTTAAACACCTTCTCGTCGTGGGCATCACTGCGTTCTTCTTCAAAAAACCAGCCCCGAGTTCCGCAGATTGCGTAGCCGTTATATTCATAGTGGTTGTTGTTAAGAACCCACAAATCAGAGAAACCGTTATCTACGCAGAAATGATAGAACTTGCCGGCTGTGCTCCACCAATAGTCGTGATTGCCCTTGAGTATAATTTTCCTGCCGGGAATGTTGTGAATCCAGGCGAAATCTTCTCGCGCTTCCTCTAAACTCAATGCCCAGGACAAATCTCCTAAAAGAACAGTTGTGTCATCGGATGTAATGCAAGACAAGCCTTCTTTCAGCTTTTCCATATAACCAATCCAGGTGCCGCCAAAAATGTCCATAGGTTTTGGCGCGCCCAGACACAAATGTAAATCGCCAATTGCGTATAGGGCCATTCCCTCACTCCTTTGATTTTACAGGGCGCTGTTCTGACAGAATCAGTGTATCATTGCAAATACCCATACAGGCGCGATAATCCTGCAAAGCGCCATAGGCAAGCGCTGCATTTGTGTCGAACTCATATTGATTGGAACTGCGCATACTGGAAATGACAGTGTCTGCGCGACTGTCGCTGACAACCGCTGCAAACATAGATTCGTTAAGAAGTTGCTGATATGTTTCATCAATATAATAGGTGGACTTACATTGATTTGCTTTTAGATACACCTGAACCTGTTTGGCATCAAAATATTTATACAGAAAACACTCCAAATATTTGGGGACATTTCCTGCAGCAGAAAATTCTCCCTTATTCACAAGATCCCAAACAGAACTGTTTTCATTACAAGCGCAAATCAAAAGATTAACCGGAAGGCCCATCTCTTCACAATAGCAAATTGCAGTAATTTCAGAAAAATCACCAGCGTTTACTGCAATGTCAATATTATCGCAAGGCTCGTCAGCTACACAGAAAACAGCAAATAACAATGCTATCTTCATTGCAATAATTGCCCAACCCTCGGGAGAATTACTAGATTGCGTCATTAATCTGTATAGACGATTAAAAATGTAATCACTATCTCCCTCCGGGTTGTGCCACAATTCTGCAATTTTTAAACGTTGTCCAACTGTCTCCAGCCTTACAGGTGTCTTACCAATGGCGCTTTCAATGTCAAAATAACTTAAGTTTAAACCAAAAAAGCAGTTAAGTATTTGCGCCAGCGTTGCAGAAAAAGATTGTCTTTTAAATGCAGCCAATTCATCTCTGGTAAAAATCGGCAGATGAAACGGTACATACTGTCCCCCATCCGGCGCAGCATCCTCGTGGAGGGCGCGGTATGCGGTGTATGTATCTGCCGGATTTCTTGTGCTTACATAGAGCATCTTTCTATCACTCCTAATGCATTGTTCCAGAATATATTTTCAACTGTTGAATCGCTTAATCCCAATTCAAGCAATCTATCGGCCAGTTTGGGATAGTCCTGAATGCCGTTAATTCCTGCAGGTAAAGAACCTATTCCGTCAAAATCAGAACCAAGAGAAATGTGCTTATCGTTACCTGCAACCTGAAGGAAATGGAGAATATGGTCACAGACCGTATCAATGTTGGGATTATTTCCCAGGAAATCATTACAAAAGTTTATGCCAATGGTACCACCGGTTTTGCAAATAGCCAGATACATCTCATCGGTTATATTCCGCGGATGATTCCAAACTTCGCGGCTATTGGAATGGGACGCAATAACAGGCTTGCTTGTTATATCCATAATATCCCAAAAGCCCTCATCGCTGATATGGCTCACATCAATTACCATTCCAACCCGCTGCGCTTCTTTTACGAATGCGCATCCCTCCTGGGTTAAACCACCGCCTGTTACACAGGAACCGGTCAGCGGATTCTGTTCGTTCCAGCCCAATGTGGTAATGCGAAAACCGATGTTATACAGGTCTTCTAAAAGGTCAACGTTGAAATCAAACCCTGCGGGACCTTCAATCGTTAAAATTGCGGACATTTTGCCATTATTTCGGTTTTCTGCAATCTCCTTTGCAGAATATGCAACTTGAATTACATCTGCATTCACATCAGTTTCCCGCAAAATTGTTGCCATTTCCCGTTCAAATAGACCAATTACCGATAGATTTGCTGGTAATTTCTCCAGTGGAGAAGTGAAGCAGGCAAAGCATTGCGCATAGCCGTCCAATGTACCGGCACGCTGCAAATCAATATGTAGTTGATTGCTTCGTAAGCTGCCTGCATTGTCAAAATTTTTGCCCAGGAGCGCATATGCAGTATCACAATGCAGGTCAAATACAGGAAATCTCATTGAAAAGCATCCTCCAAATGATGGATTTCTGGTTTTTTTGTATTCACGCCATCCGGAGCATAGATTTCAATTACATCAAAACGTGGCTGCAAATCGGTTTCGTTTTGTGAAAGATATAACTCTGCAGTTGTGCGAATGCGATTCTGTTTATGAAAATCTACAAATTCCAGCGCATCTGCAAAACGGTTGTGTTTGCGTAGCTTCACTTCCACAAATACCAAATACTTATTATTTTGAACAATTAAATCTATCTCACCGAATCGGCACCTGTAACCGGTTGCCAATAGTTTATATTTCTTTTTGAGCAAGTATTCTGCCGCGACGGCCTCGCCCCAGGCGCCTGTAATATTATTTCGTCCCATAAAATTTCTTTAAAAATGACATTCTGTGGATCGGACAAGGACCGTGTTCTGTCAACGCCGCATAATGCGCCTTTGTTCCATATCCTTTATGTATTTCAAAGCCGTATTGCGGATAGGTTGTTGTCATCTCCAACATATAATCGTCACGTGTTACTTTCGCCAAAACTGAGGCAGCAGCAATGCTGGCGCTCAGGCCGTCTCCGCCAACAACGGTTTCCAGAGGTAAGCCAAAATCCTTTGCTCTGTTACCGTCAATTAATGCAAAATCAGCTTTCGTGTTTAATTTGGAAATTGCTCTTTCCATTGCTAGATAGGTAGCTTGCAAAATATTGATTTCGTCAATTTCATTGTGATCTGCAAAGGCAATTCCGTAGGCAATTGCTTTTTCGCAAATAACTGGAAACAGCTCTCTGCGTTTCTTATCTGAGAGCTTTTTGCTGTCGTTTAGTCCGGGAATTTCAATATCTATCGGTAAAATAACCGCAGCAGCACACACAGGACCAGCCAGCGGACCGCGTCCAGCCTCATCTACACCGCAAATGGCGCGATACCCCTCCTGCGCATACTTATGTTCGATCTCCCACATATCTATCATTGCAAATCCTCCGGCATTTCCAGAGTGAAATGACCTAATTTGCCGGAGCGATACTCGTCCAGCAAGACTTTTGCCATTCTCTCAGTATGAATTTCACCCTTTGCAAGCAGATAGCCCCGTTTTCTTCCAGCTTCTTCCAAGAGCATATAGCCAGGTGTCCCCTGCTCTGCTTCCACCTTATATCTTTCTATAAGAGTATGGGGATAAAAACGCAGCAAAAGCTCCATAAGTCTTGCTGCCAGCTCCTCAATGTCGATAACGCCCTCTTTTACTGCGCCTGTGTATGCCAGCATCATACCAACATTGGGGTCTTCAAACTTGGGCCACAGGATGCCAGGGGTATCCAGAAGAAGTAAGCCGCTATCCACATTTACCCATTGCTTACCGCGGGTAACACCGGGACGGTTCTCAGCCTTTGCGCCCTTGCGACCGGAAATTTGATTAATGAGTGTGGATTTGCCCACATTGGGAATACCAACAACCATAACCTTAAGGGGCTTATTCATACCTTTTGCTAAATTACGCTCGATCTTTTCCTTTAAAACGGAGCGTACTGCAGGTTGAAAATTGCTGATCCCCTTCTTTGTTTTACAGTCAGTTGCAACTGCGGCAAAGCCTTTATTGCGAAAATACTGCATCCACTTTTTGGTGGCTTCGTTATCAGCCAAATCCATACGGTTCAGCACAATAATTCTCGGTTTATTACCACAGATGGAATCAATATCAGGATTTCTGCTGGAAACAGGGATTCTGGCATCCACAATCTCACACACGGCATCCACCAACTTAAGGTCAGCTTCAATCTGCCGTCTGGTTTTTGTCATATGGCCCGGATACCACTGAATATGCATATTCTGCTGTTCCATTACCACAATACTCCCATTCTGTTAAAGTCACGTTTGCCTGTATCCTTATCCATGCCTGGCAAAACAAGGAACAACACCTTGCCAAGAATTTCCCGTTTGTCTATCTGGCCGATTGTGACGCTTCTGCTATCGTTGGAATCATTTCTGTTATCTCCCAACAGGAACACGCACCCCTCTTTTACGACCACAGGGAAACTTATGCCTTCGTATAAGTTTGTCGGCGTGCTGGTGTAGGGTTCGTCTAAAGGCACATCGTCCACATAGACAATACCCTTTTCAAAGTCAATATTCACCGTTTGCCCTTCCGTGGCAATTACACGCTTAATAATCGGTTCGCCATTTTTAAATGAATCCTTGCTGGCAACTACGATATCACCGTATTTGGGTTCGCTATAGATGATATTGCTCACAAGAATCAAACAATCTCCATCAACCAGCGTTTGTTGCATAGACGGCCCGGAAACCACAAGGATGCGAAATACAAACATAAATAAGATCAAAACAGTTACAAGACCAAAAATAAGGTCGTGAAGATAGGAAAGTATATTTTTTGAACGTTCCAGCGAGGTTGTCATTTCGCTGCCGCTATGCCGATTGTTCGTTTGTTCACTATGTTCCAAGGAATTACCTCCCTTAAAATCGCGTTATTGTACTATTATAAACTATTTTGCGCAATAAAAAAAGAGGGTTGCCCCTCTTTTTTTACGGAATATGAAATTAAACCTTTTCCTTGACCTTTGCAGCCTTGCCGAAACGATCACGCAGGTAGTACAGCTTAGCACGACGTACTTTACCCTTACGAACAGTCTCAACATTTGCAATACGGGGAGAGTGAACAGGGAATACCTTCTCACAACCTACACCGTAGCTGATACGGCGAACAGTGATGGTCTCACCGATACCGCCGTGCTTGCGAGCGATGATGGTGCCTTCAAACACCTGAATACGCTCACGGGAGCCTTCCTTGATCCGCATGTGCACACGAACAGTGTCGCCAACCCGCATTTCGGGCAGCTCTTCCTTCATGTACTGGCTGGACAGAGCCTTAACTAAATCCATATCTTTGTCCTCCTTAATATTAGGCGTTCATGCAGTGATATACCCGGCGATATGGTTCCCGGCACTGTAGAGGACGCACCTTGCTTTTTCAGACCGATGTATTTTAGCACACATAAACCTAAAAATCAAGTACTTTTTTAGAAAATATTCTATATTTTTCCTGTGTTTATTGCATTTCGCAGCATTTAATGATGGTGGTGATGGTGATGATGGTGGTGATGACCGTCCTGCTTGCGCTCAATGTGGCAGTGTCTGTCATGACAATCCTCATCGCTTCTTTCAAGCTCAAGCGTAGCGTGAACAATGCCGTGTTCAGCCAGTTCTTCACGTACCAGATGCTTTATGGAATGTGCATCCGAATCAGTGACAATATGCATAGTCGCAGAATTACTTTGCCCGTCAATGCTGCGAATATGAATATGGTGAACATCCAGAACCCCGTCAATTTCGCAAATATGCTCACGAATCTCTTCAACAGAAACACCGCCTGGAATTTTCTCCAGGAACAGGTCCAGAACCTCTTTCAGATTCTTCATAGCATTCACCAGAATAAACAGAGCAACGCCAATAGACATAATAGGATCAATAACCGCTATGTCTGTAAAACGCATAATTACCGCGCCAATCAATACTACAACCCAGCCCAGGACATCCTCCAGCATATGTAGATTGACTGCTTTTTGATTCAATGATTTTCCGTCGCGTGTAACATACGCAGCAATAAAATTTAATACCACACCAACTACAGCGAATACAATCATTCCGTTATAGTTAATTTCAACGGGCGCAAACAGACGTTTAACGGCATTATAAATGACCATCGCAGAACCGAACAGCAGAATTACTGTAGTAATTACACTGCCCAAAACCGAGTAACGCACATAGCCGTAGGTATAGGTTTCATCCGGTTTGCGTCTGCTTTTACGCTCCAGAATATAGGAAAGGCCAATACTGGCCGCATCACCCATATCGTGGATGGCATCTGAAATAATAGCAACGCTGCCTGTAAATGCTCCCCCTAAAAATTCAAAAATGGAAAATGTGAGATTCAGTATAAATGCAATCAAAATATTTCTTTCCGTTTTCATATCGATCACCTCAATTAACAGATTCTAAATTCTATGAATATATACTCTATCACAAATAAAGTAAAAACGAAAGAAATAAGCAGGAATCACCATAAGTAATTCCTGCTTATTTGGTCCGAGTTACTGGATTCGAACCAGCGGCCTCTTGAACCCCATTCAAGCGCGATACCAAACTTCGCCAAACCCGGATTTTGCTTGCCTCTTTCGATAGCCACAGTATGATATCACACTCTTTCAAAAAAAGCAAGCACTTTTTTGAAATATTTTTATTTTATTCGCCAATTTCTGTACGAACAACCTTACCGAGATTCCAAAGTCTCACAACTTGTTGCTCGGCATCTGCTTTTTCCTGCTCGCTTCCATATTCCACATACACAGTATGCGCACTGCAATCAGCGCATTCAACCTGAACATTCCAACCACCCTCGTGCATTACGATGCCTGCGCCGTGGCAGATGGGACATTCCTCTAATACATAGTTAGGATTCAGTTCCATAATTACCGCTCCTTATCGAAATACATTCATATCTGCATCAAAAATTTCAATTCGTCTACATTTAGCAAAATCAGGCTTCAGCTCCGGCAGGTATATCGCAATGGCAGCAACCAACTGCATTGGATTAAGCGTTGGATTCTGACAGCAAATTATACAGTCCAAAATCAGTTCGTACTCCCCTGCTACAAGTAAATCCAATTTTTTCAGCATAGGAATAATATCCTGATCCTGAATGCCGTTCTTACTCTTCTTGGGAACGACTAAGGATTCCCTGCGAAATAGATCCTGCAAGGCTGCCAAAGAATTTTCCGGGATACCATTATCATATTCCAAAGTGACCTGACAGTGCATCAGGGACAAATCCCGAATTTTCTTTCCGTTATCATATACCTGCAAGACCTGGACGCCCTCTACCAGAGTTTGATTTAAGCGCTTTAAGATTTTGTCACTGGGAACAGATTCTCCGTTTAAATCAAAGTCTAAAAGCTCACATTCACTCTCTACACCCACGGATAACGGCAGTGCGATAGAAACAGAAGGTCTGGGGTTATAACCTTGGGTGTGCGTAAGGGACAATCCTGCGCGCTTAAATGCTCTTTGGAAAACTCGCATTAAATCTAAATGTGACATCCAGACGGCGTTACCAGCCTTTTTAAACAGCAATCTAGGCATCGCATTTTACCTCCTGCAACAGACAGTTTGCGCCGCAACCGCTGCATCCGTGACGGCAATCGGGGGTAACATTCTCGGCATAAGCCTGTTTCCGCTCACGGAGCAGAAATTTTTTGCTGACACCAACATCTATGGTATCCCAAGGCAGCACCTCGTCTTCGCCGTAGCCACGAATCGTGTAGAAATCAGGGTCAATGCCGCAAGCCTCAAAGGCATCCAGCCAGGCTTGATAGTTAAAATACTCGTCCCATCCATCCATCTTTGCGCCGTTTTCCATAGCCATTTCAATTACCGCGCCCAACCTTCGGTCACCCCGGGCGGTCACAGCCTCCAACCGACTAATGTCGGGAGTATGATAGTTATACTCAATGGATTTAGAGTAGAAATGATCTTTTAATAGCCGGCAGCGGCGGAGATATTCCTCGGGAGTAATCTGCTTTTCCCACTGGAATGGCGTATGGGGTTTGGGTACAAAATAGGCTGTTGCCACGTGAACACGAAGTCCACGTTTTTTGTTGGACGCATTATCTTTCCAGGACTGAATAATTTTATAAACCAAATCAGCAATTCCAAGCACGTCCTCGTCGGTTTCCGTGGGTAACCCCAACATAAAATACAGCTTTACATTATTCCAACCGCCCGAAAAAGCATTGGCGCAGGTGGTAAGAATCTCTTCTTCTGTCAGATTTTTGTTAATAACATCTCTTAATCTTTGCGTACCTGCTTCCGGAGCAAATGTTAAACCACTTTTGCGGAGTGTTTGCAGTTTTTGCATCAGCTCGCGGGAGAAGTTATCCGCGCGCAAGGACGGCACAGAAAGGTTTATACGGTTCGCTTCGCAGTAGGGTATCAGTTTGTCGGTCAGTTCCTTTAGACCGCGGTAATCCGAGGTAGAGAGGCTTGACAGGGTGATTTCATTATGACCGGAATCTGTCAGCGTTTCTACCGCCTGTTGATAGAGAACCTCCGGGCTCTTCTTCCGCACGGGCCGGTAGGTAAATCCCGCCTGGCAGAAACGGCAACCACGGATACAACCGCGAAACACCTCCAGATTGGCTCGTTCGTGGACAATTTCTGTGGACGGTACAATCATCTTCGTGGGATAATATGCAGTATCCAGATTTTCAACAATTCGTTTTGTAACTTTTTTGGGCGCATTTGGTGCTGGTGTGATGGCGCAAAGTGTACCATCTTCGTGATAAGTATGCTGGTAAAACGATGGAACATACACACCATCGATTTTCGAAACCTCTGTTAGAAACTGTTCCTTGTCCCAATCCTCAGCTTTAGCGCGGTCATACAAGGATATAATCTCACGGGTGATCTCTTCTCCCTCACCAAGGGAGAAAAAGTCTATAAAGTCTGCCAGTGGCTCCGGATTATATGCGCAAACACCGCCGGCAAACACAATATTCTTTAGTCCCTTGCGGTCTTTTGAATGCAGAGGAATGCCGGAAAGCCTAAGCATATTAAGAATGTTCGTATAGCACATCTCATAGCCGATTGTAAAAGCGATCATATCAAATTCCTTAACAGGATCCTGGCTTTCCAGTGCCCACAAAGGCAGATGGTTGGCATCCATTGCATCTTCCATATCTCCCCACGGAGCAAAAACGCGTTCACACCAAACACCGTCCATATCATTCATAATGCCATACAGTATGCGCATACCCACATTGGACATACCAATCTCGTAGGTATCGCGGAAGCAAAAAGCCACCCGTACCCGAACATCGGACAGGTCTTTTTTAATTTCGTTATACTCTCCACCGGTATAGCGCGCAGGTTTTTGCACAGTGGGTAGAATTCTCTGAAGTAGTTCTGTCATATTTTAACCTCATTCGTCGTATGTAGCTCTATTGTACCTTGCAAGTTTGCTCTTTGCAAGGACTTTTTCTGTTTTTAACCCAAAGGATACCCACGATCACAATGGGCAAAACACCTAGATGCATAAGAATTGATATGCAGATACTGCAAATTGTCAAGAGGATGAAACCAATTTTCTCGAAAGTATTGAATTTCCGGTCATTACTTAACAACAATCGTAATGCTTGACCACCATCTAACGGAAGAAAAGGCAATAGATTATACATAGACAATACCCAACTGCATAATGCGAGACGAGGAAACCATCGACCTAAAAACACAAGCAGAAAACCACCCAGCGGTCCTGCAAGCAAAGAAAACAGATGCTTTCTGTTTGTAAGATCACTGCAGGATATCACCGCACCGCCAAAACCCACGCGCAGATGATAATTTTCCCCACCACAGAGCTTGACTGCAAGGCAATGGCACAGCTCGTGAAAACATACGGCAATTAACCACGCAGTTAACCATTTTATAGGCAGTAGCAGAAGCAGAAAGGCCAAATAAATGTAGGTGCTGGAATTGCATGTTATTTTCATAGGCTTGTTATCGGCTATTAATGATTTGCTTGCAGAAGTCTACAACTGCATTTCCAACCGTCTCACCATCACCCACACGTTTTACCATTGTTGAAAAGGCTTCGGCGGTTATTTCCGGGTCACCCGGAATCAGATAGCGTAAGACACCACTTTGCGTAAATACATACACTGCAACAAAGATTGCAAGTAACAGCATTGCGGATTTTAGCGGTTTATTTCTATCCTTTTTTTCAGTGGGATATCTTTTACTAAGATCCGGATTGTACGTTATATGATAGCTCATTTTATTTCCTCCTGTTGTAGCATACACTCACCGTTTCTATTGTATGAAAAGCATACCATACACTTGACAAGAACTAAAAATTTCACTATAATACTTCTCGTTATCGGGGTGTGGCGAAGTTTGGTATCGCGCTTGGTTCGGGTCCAAGAGGCCTCGGGTTCAAATCCCGACACTCCGACCAAAAAAGCAGAACTCACTTTTGTGGGTTCTGCTTTTTTCGCTCTTCACTATTCACTCTTCATTGATTTTTTATACTTGGGTTATCATCGGTAGCGGGGTTATCTATCAGTTCGCCATTCTCGGTAAAGCGGGAACCGTGACAAGGACAATCCCAGGAGTGTTCGGCGGAGTTATATTTTAGCGCGCAGCCTAAATGTGGACATCTGGGCGCAGTGGGTGTAAGAAGACCTACTACCGAGTCAAAAACATTGATGGCAAGCTGAGGTCGGAGTGCCGTTCGTGACGGCGAGAAGATTTCGGCATAAGGATTCTCTTTACCACAGACGAGGTCACATAGCAGGTTTGCAGCCACCATTGCATTTGTCATTCCCCACTTGTTAAATCCAGTTGCAACAAATACGTCAGGTGTTCCTTTTGCATACTGACCAATATAGGGAATGCTATCAAGGGTCATACAATCCTGTGTTGCCCACTTATTGACGATTTCTGCCTTTTTATAATACTTCATCGCAAAGTTTTCCAGCTCCTGCCAGCATCCACCCTGCTTTCCTGTACGATGTCCGCCACCACCTACAAGCAACTGATCTCCGTAACTCCGAAATGATAACCCTGTATTAGATTCGTCAATATACATTCCCTTTATATCCTGTGCGCCCTTCAGCGCAATTACATAGGAACGGTGTTGATAGAGTTTTAATGGATATAATCCGTGCTTATTGAGTATTGGAAAATGCGTCGCCACAATCAACTTTTTGAATGTGATTTCACTGTGATTTGTAATCGCTTTATGAGGCATTAGTTCCAGGACCTTGGTATGCTCATAGATTGGTAAATCACAGGCAACGGCGTGAATAAATTTGAGAGGATGAAACTGCGCCTGCTCCTTTATACGCACAGCGCCTTCAATCATAAACGGAAGTTCGCTGGCAACCGCAATTTCAGCATTCACCCCTAACCGGTTTAGGGCTGAAACCTCCTTTATGATTTTTTTACTATCACATAACGAATACACATAGTTATCCCGCACATCATAGTCACAATCGATGTTATTGCAAAGTCGTTTATATTCGTCAAGCGCATTTGTTTGAGCCTTTACATATTGAAGTGATTTCTCCTCGCCAAAACGATGCAACATTTTATCGTAAATAAGACCGTGCCCAAGGGTGATTTTTGCAGTGGTATTCTTTGTAATTCCGTTACAGATATTGTCTGCTTCCACCAGGATACAGTCCACACCGGCATTTTTAAGCTTATATGCGCACAAAATACCTGTTATGCCACCGCCTATAATCAACACATCGGTATTTATATTTCCCTGAAGCGGTTCAAATCGCAAATGAGGCGCATCCTTTTCCCAAATTGATTTCATAATCCAGCCTCCCAAGTATAATCACTATTATTTTTTGCCGTGTGTGGTCAGAAATATTCCATTCTTAAAAAATCAGTTGACTTTATCACTTTAGTGAGATAAACTAGTTCCATTAACATAAATGGAGGAGAAATATGAGCAGTACACTACAAATTATAATTGCAATGGTCATTTATATGAGCGCGGTTATTCTTATAGGTGTCCTTTTTGCAAAACGAGCAAATAAAAACTCAGAAGAGTATTTCCTTGGTGGACGTAGTCTTGGACCTTGGGTAACCGCTATGAGCGCAGAAGCCTCAGATATGTCCGGTTGGTTACTGATGGGCTTACCCGGTGTTGCCTATTGGTGCGGTGTATCCGATGCTGCCTGGACGGCGATCGGCCTTGCAGTTGGCACATATCTCAACTGGCTGATTGTCTCAAAGCGTCTTCGTCGCTATAGCGAAAGCGCCGGTGAGGCGATTACACTCCCGGAGTTCTTTTCCAACCGCTTTAAAGAAAAGTCCAAAATCATTATGAGCATTGCCGCAATTTTTATTCTCATTTTCTTTACGGTTTATGCGTCCAGTTGCTTTGTAACCTGCGGCAAACTCTTCTCTTCCCTGTTTAACCTGCCCTACATACCAATGATGATTCTCGGTGCACTTTTTGTGTTGTTATATACAATTCTGGGCGGCTTCCTCGCTGAGAGTGTCTCTGATTTTATGCAGGCAATCATTATGATTGTTGCCCTTACCGTCGTTGTTATTCTTGGTGTGAATGCTGCAGGCGGTTTCGACGCTGTGATTGAAAATGCAAAGAATATACCCGGTTTCACGGACTTCTTTGGTATTGCAACACCCACAACGGTAGACGGTGTTCAGCAGGTTGTGAACGGCAAGCCCCAATTTGGCGATGCGGGCAATTACAGCGCGTTATCAATTGCATCTTGTATGGCTTGGGGACTGGGGTATTTTGGTATGCCTCAAGTGCTTTTGCGATTTATGGCAATTCGAGACGAAAAAGAACTTACCCGTTCCCGCAGAATTGCTACCGTTTGGGTTGTGATTTCTCTTGCAGTTGCCGTATTTATTGGCATCGTGGGACGTATGTTGTATCCTGTTGCCCTTACAACCAAATCCGGCGCGGAAAACGTATTTATTGTACTTTCCACCAATCTGCTGCCTCCCCTGCTGGCAGGCTTTGTTATGGCTGGTGTTCTGGCTGCCACCATCAGTTCTTCTGATTCCTATCTGCTGATTGCTGCATCAGCACTGGCAAAAAACATCTATCAGGGAATTGCACGAAAGAATGCTACTGAGAAGCAGGTTATGACCGTTTCCCGCATTACACTTTTGCTGATTTCCCTGATAGCTATGGTAATTGCATCTAACGAAAACAGTATCATCTTTACTATCGTCAGTTTT
Source organism: Faecousia sp. (assembly GCA_045587845.1). Lineage (GTDB taxonomy): Bacteria > Bacillota > Clostridia > Oscillospirales > Oscillospiraceae > Faecousia. The sequence goes on along the minus strand of JAZNDB010000125.1, from coordinate 399 downwards.
GCGTGGGCGGGCTTTGGCGCAGTATTCGGACCGTTGATGCTTATCAGTCTGTTCTGGAAGCGAATCAATCGCGCCGGCGCGATTGCCGGTATGCTGTCCGGCGGTGTTATGGTATTCGTTTGGAAACTTGCTATCCGGCCTTTGGGCGGGCTGTGGGATATCTACGAATTATTGCCTGCATTCATTATTTCCTGTGTTTTCATTGTTATTATATCCTTACTGACACCTCCTCCCTCCACTGAAATTCAAGAGGAATTTGAGAGGGTTGTAAAGAAAATCAAATAATTACAAAATGGACGTGTTGCAAAACACGTCCATTTTATGTTATAATTTAAAAAAATTTTGTAGGGATGTATTATGAAAGAAATATTATCTTATGCTATTGAAAACAAAACATTG
>JAZNDB010000124.1:0-3194 GCA_045587845.1 Faecousia sp. | reverse complement strand
TCCTTAGAAAGACACCCACCCCAGACAACTCCTTGGCTCACAGAACGACATGGCTACGATCCGACTTAATCTGCAGATGACCTTCCAGATGTCCATCCGTATGATTTTCCGCACGCCAGTGATGGTGGTGATGGCGCTGGTGATGGCATTCCGCATCAGCCCCAAGGTCAGGATTATTTACTGCGTTACCCTGCCGTTGCTTGCCTTTGGCTTGCTGTTTTTAATTCGGAAAGTACACCCCATTTTTGAACGGGTGTTTAAGACCTACGACAAGCTCAACAACGTGGTGCAGGAGAATGTCCGCGGTATTCGGGTGGTAAAGTCCTTTGTGCGTGAGGATGCCGAAATCGAAAAGTTCGACGAAACCTCCGGCACAATCTATAACGATTTCACCAAAGCGGAACGGATTATGGCATTCAATAACCCCTTGATGCAATTTGCCGTTTACGCCAGCATTATCGTCATTTCCTACCTTGGCGCCAAGCAGGTGGTAAGCGCGGAAATCGACACCGCTTCTCTCACCGCAATGTTCACCTACACCAGCCAGATTCTTATGGGCCTGATGATGATGTCTATGGTGTTCGTAATGTTCACTATGAGCCGCGCCCCTATGCGCCGCGCCTATGAGCTGCTCACCGAGGAATCCGCGCTGGATAACCCCAAAAATCCCGTTACAACCGTAGCAAACGGCTCCATTGACTTTGAAAACGTATCCTTCCGCTATGCCAAAACCGCCGGCAGAAACGCCTTGGATAACATCAATTTGCACATTGATTCCGGTATGACCGTGGGCATTTTGGGCGGTACAGGTTCCAGTAAATCCACCTTTGTCCAGCTCATTCCCCGCCTGTACGATGCAACCGAGGGCTGCGTAAAGGTGGGCGGTGTGGACGTGCGGGATTACGATATGAATGCCCTCCGTAATGCGGTTTCTATGGTGCTGCAAAAGAACGTCCTGTTCTCCGGCTCTATCAAGGACAACCTGCGCTGGGGCAATCCCGATGCCACCATTGACGAGATGGAACACGCTTGCAAGCTTGCCTGCGCCCACGATTTTATCTCTAATTTCCCCGAGGGGTATGATACCCACATCGAACAGGGCGGCACCAATGTGTCCGGCGGACAGAAGCAGCGGCTTTGCATTGCCAGAGCCTTGCTGAAAAAGCCAAAGATTCTCATTTTGGACGATTCCACCTCCGCGGTGGATACCCGCACCGATGCCCTCATTCGCAAGGCATTCAAAGAGGAAATTCCCGGCACCACCAAGGTGATTATCGCCCAGCGGGTCGCCTCTGTGCAGGAGGCCGATTTGATTATCGTGCTGGACGGCGGCAAAGTAGCCGCTATGGGCAATCACGATGAACTGTTGCAATCCTCCGATATTTATCGGGAGGTCTATGAATCTCAGGTGAAAGGAGGCGAGGAATAATGCCTCCTATCCGTATGAAAGGCGATGGCCGTAAGGCCAAAGACCCTAAAAAGACGTTGTTGCGGCTGCTGAGCTATATGAAGCCCTATCGCAGCACGATGCTGCTGGTGGTTGTGTGTATCCTGCTGAGTTCTTTGGCCACCGCATTGAGCAGCTACTCCCTGGAGCCCCTCATTGAGGACTATATCAAGCCCCTCACCGGGCAGGAAAGCCCCGACTATATGCCCCTGGTGAAGTTTTTGATTGGTATGGGCATTGTCTACCTGCTGGGTATTGTGTCCTCGTTCCTGTATAACTACCTGATGGTAAGAGTGGGGCAGGGTACGCAGAAAACCATTCGGGACGATATGTTCCGCCATATGCAGCGCCTGCCCATTCGCTATTTCGACACCCACCCCGCAGGTGATGTTATGAGCCGCTACACCGCGGATATCGACACCCTCCGGCAGATGATTACCCAGGCTCTGCCCAACTGCATTTCCTCCGTTGCCACCATCGTGACGGTGTTTGCGCTGATGGTCAAGGCCTCTCCCTTTTTGACCGGTGTTGTGGTGGTCACCGCCTTTGGCATCGTGTATATCACCAAAAACGTGGCAATGTACTCCGCCAAGTTCTTCATTGGTCAGCAAAAGGCCTTGGGTAAGGTCAACGGCTATGTGGAGGAGATGATTTCCGGTCAGAGAGTGGTAAAGGTGTTCTGCCGTGAGGAAACCTGCAAGAACGAGTTTAACACCATCAACGAGGATCTGCGGGTCAACGCCTTCAAGGCCGGCGCATTTACCAATATGATGGGCCCTGTGAACAACAATCTGGGCTACCTCCAGTACACCATTTTGGCCATTGTGGGCGGCTATTTAGCCATTTCCTCCAACGGCAGCCTTCTGACCTTTGGTGGACTGGCCGCTTTCCTGCTGCTGAGCCGGAAATTCAATATGCCCATCGGGCAGGTGTCCAACCAGATCAACGCTATCGTGATGGCGCTGGCCGGCGCGGAGCGTATTTTCGAGCTGATGGACGAAGATGTGGAAACCGACGACGGTTATGTGACCTTGGTGAATGTGAGAGAAGAAAACGGCGAACTGGTAGAGTGCAAGGAGAAAACCGGCCGCTGGGCCTGGCGTCACCCCCATCAAGCTGACGGCTCTGTCACCTACACCGAGGTGAAGGGCGATATCACTATGGACAGCGTGGACTTTGGCTATGTGCCGGAGAAAACGGTGCTGCACGATGTCACCTTGTATGCCAACCCCGGTCAGAAGCTGGCCTTTGTAGGCGCTACCGGCGCAGGCAAGACCACCATTACCAACCTGATTAACCGGTTTTACGACATTGCCGACGGCAAAATCCGCTATGACGGCATCAACATCAACAAGATTAAAAAGTCCGATTTGCGGCGCAGTTTGGGTATTGTTCTGCAGGACACCAACCTGTTCACCGGCACGGTGATGGAAAATATCCGTTACGGCAATCTGACCGCCACCGACGAAGAATGTATTGCCGCGGCAAAGACCGCCAATGCCCACGATTTTATCACCCGCCTACCCGACGGATACAACACGCTGCTCACATACAACGGTTCTAACCTGTCGCAAGGGCAGCGGCAACTCATCGCCATTGCCCGTGCGGCGGTGGCGGATCCTCCCGTGATGATCTTGGATGAAGCTACCTCCTCCATCGATACCCGCACCGAGGCACTGGTGCAAAAGGGTATGGACGCGCTGATGCAGGGAAGAACCACCTTTGTCATTGCCCACCGTTTGAGCAC
>JAZNDB010000123.1:0-2112 GCA_045587845.1 Faecousia sp. | reverse complement strand
CTCCACCTGTGAAATGGGCAGGGAGACAGAACCGGTGCTCTGGGCGCTTTGGACCTCCGGTGTGCCCAGCAGGGCATCCAGACCCCGGCCCAGGCCAAGTTCAAGATTGCGTTTTGCCATAGTGCACCTTCTTTATATAATAAGGTAGAAGTAGAAGCTCTGTCGCTGGATGTTTCACGTGAAACATCCAGAAAGATTACTGATTTTTCGCCGCGAATTCCTCCGCCAGCGCGGAATAGGCTTCGGCACCCCGTGAAAGGGGGTCATAGGCCATAACGGGCTTGCCGTGGCTGGGGGCTTCGGACAGGCGGACGTTGCGGGGGATGACGGTGGCGTACACCTTGCCGGGGAAATGGCGTTTGACCTCCTCTGCCACCTGGATGGACAGGTTGGTGCGGCCGTCGTACATGGTCAGCAGAACACCTTCCAGATCCAGAGTCGGGTTTAGCGCCTGCTTGACCCGCCGGACCGTGGTAAGTAGATCGCTTAAGCCCTCCAGCGCGTAGTATTCGCACTGAACGGGGACCAATACCGACTGGGCGGCACACAGGCCGTTCAGAGTCAAAAGTTCCAGCGAGGGCGGGCAGTCAATAAAAATGTAGTCATAATCGGGAGCCAACTGGGCCAGCGCATCTTTGAGCAGATACTCCCGCCGATCCAGTCCGATCATCTCCACGCCTGCACCGGCCAACGCTTTGTTTGCGGGCAGAACGTCACCGTAAGGAGTGTGCACCACGGCTTTTTTGGGATCGGCCTGACGGATGAGCACATCGTATACGTTGGGGGAGGCGGTGTTCTTGTCTACGCCCAGACCAGAGGTGGCGTTGGCCTGTGGGTCAAAGTCGCACAGCAGGGTGCGGGCGCCCCGGTGATGCAGGGCGGCAGACAGGTTGACACTGCTGGTGGTTTTGCCCACGCCGCCCTTCTGATTAACGATTGCAATGATTTTAGCCATAGGGACCCCCAAACTGCTTTACAGCGACAAAAATACAGTTACATTATAGCAATCACGCCCCGGCATTTCAACTGTTTTTGCTAATTTCAAGGAAGGGTGCATAGAAAATGTTTCACGTGAAACCCGCCCTGCGGGGTGGGTTTCACGTGAAACATTGCTTGCTACTTTGGAATGCGGATGGTCAAACAGATGGGCTCGTCTGTATCCTGACGTTGACAGCAGGCATTTACTCCGGCAGAACGCATCATGGACATGCCACGGGTAACTGAGTTCAAAAACAGGCGCACATCTTTAATAATGTAAGTGCGCTTGGGTTTTTGCTTTTTTGGCAACAACAGCTCCTCCACATATTGGTCGGTCTGCGCCACGGTGAGGCGGTGGGAGATCACATGATCCACCGCCTGTTCCAGCCGATGATCGTTTTCCAGCCGCAACAAAGCACGGGCGTGGCGCTCGGTAAGGCCGCCCTCCCGCAGTTGGGCGAGAATATTGGGGGGCAGGCGAAGCAGCCGCAGCTTATTGGCTACGGCAGACTGGGATTTTCCAATGCGGCGGGCCACCTCGTCCTGTGATAGACAGTAAGTGCGCAGCAATTTATCCAGCGCCAGGGCTTCCTCTAAAAAGTCCAAATCCCGCCGCTGCAGATTTTCTACCAGCGCCAGCAGAGAAGAACTCTGGCTGTCAGTTTGCAGGGCAATACAGGGGACTCGGTCCAGTCCCGCCATAGATGCGGCCCGCAGACGGCGTTCCCCTGCCACCAGCTCCCAGCCCTCGGGGGTCTGGCGGACGGTAAGTGGCTGCAAGATCCCGAGAGAACGAATGGAATCGGCCAATTCTTCCAATCCTTCCGGATCAAAGTATCGGCGGGGTTGGTCGGGATTGGGGCGAATGTTGTCCGGAGAAAGGTATAAAATGCGGTCAGAACGATCTTTTTTGCGAAGCAGAGGCATAAGCCTGTCCTCCTTCGAAATATTCTGACCACAAATTACCATATTTTGGAAGCGCAAAAGAGGAAATGCTGTCGAGTGGCTTGTTTTTGGTAAAAAAGCCGTGAAGTCTGTGACTTCACGGCAGAGAGGGGGTAAAACGGGCAAACAGCCGGCGCAGAGGGACAAAGAGAATCAGCGCAAGGGCAAAGTTGCCTGCGCAATGGGCCA
>JAZNDB010000122.1:0-4271 GCA_045587845.1 Faecousia sp. | reverse complement strand
GCGGATGCAGAGGATATGTTGGAATATTTGCGCGAGCCGATGGTGAACTGTTTTGCCTGCATGAAGCTGCGGTCCTTGGAGGAAGCAAAGAAGGCGGCGCGGGAGCGCGCTGAGGATGCTGCGTACACGTTTGCCATCGCTTTGAAGGATTCCAGCAAGGTCATTGGCGAGATCAGCGCCCATCCGGAAAGCTCCCAGCCGGATATGGCGGAAAACTTCGTGAAGGACACGTTCAGCCCCTGCTGGATGCTGAGTAGGGATTACCACGGAAAGGGCTATGCCTACGAAGCGGCGAGCGCGTTTTTTGACTATCTGTTCCATCAGAAAGGCGCGCGGCGGATCTATGCCTATACGGAGGACTATAATTTGCCCTCGCAGAAGCTCTGTGAGAAACTGGGGATGCGCCGGGAGGGTTTGTTTCGGGAGTTTGTTTCCTTTGTGAGCGACGCCAACGGCGACCCCGTTTACGAGAATACCCTCCAGTACGCCATCCTGAAAAGGGAATGGGATGTAGGATGAACAAGCGGATGTTGGCAGAGTATTTGGCGGAGCGGTACAGCGTTACCGGGGAGTATCCTTTCACCCGCTATCCCAATGTTCAGGTGTTCCGTCACAATGGGAATAAAAAGTGGTTTGCCGTGCTGATGGACGTCTCGGAAAAGAATCTGGGTCTTGCGGGCGATGGAACAGTCAGCATTGTGAATCTGAAATGCGATACCCGGCTGATTGGTTCTCTCCGACAAGAAGCCGGCATTTTTCCCGGCTGGCATATGAATAAGGACCATTGGATCAGCGTGGCGCTGGACGCTTCGGTGGATCGGGAGAAGATCGAGTTTCTGGTTGATATGAGCTATGAACTGACGAAAAAATGAGGAGACGGCAAAACCCCTATGAGCAGAACTGTTGATATGACTTCGGGAAGTCCCGTTAAGCATATTTTGACCTTTGCGCTGCCGCTGATTTTGACCAATATCGGCCAGCAACTTTATATGATTGCCGATGCGGCCATCGTTGGCCGGGGCGTGGGCGTGAAAGCCCTGGCCGCCGTTGGCGCGACGGACTGGTGCTATTGGCTGATTCTGTGGACCGTTACCGGACTGACGCAGGGCTTTTCCACTTTCGTTTCCCGGGCCTTCGGGGAAGGAAATTATAAGCGGATGAATCAGACCGTTGCGACTTCTGCGCTTCTCTGCGGTGCGATTGGCGCAGCGCTGTCGGTGCTTGGCATATTGCTGGCAAAGCCGCTGCTGCTCCTGCTGAATACGCCCGAAGATATTTTTGCCGGAGCGTACACCTACATTCTGACCATGATCTCCGGCACGCTGATTGTTGCAGCTTACAATATGGCGGGCTCCATCCTCCGGGCTCTCGGAGACGGGAAATCCCCGCTGATTGCCATGGTCATTGCAGCGCTGCTGAATATCGGCCTGGACTGCCTGTTTGTGTTTGCGTTCCATTGGGGCATTTTCGGCGCGGCCCTGGCCTCGGTCATTGCGCAGGGAGTGTCCTTCCTTTACTGTCTGAACTGTCTGCGGAAGATCGAGTGTATGGATCTGTCCAAGGATGTCTGGAAACTGAACTGGAATCTTGCAAAGCAGCTGATTACCTTTGGCATCCCTGTGGCAATGCGGTTTGTTGTTGTGGCTGTGGGCGGGATCATTCTCCAGTCCAGCATCAATGTTCAGGGCAGCAGCTTTATTGCCGGATATACTGCAACCAACAAGGTTTACGGTTTGCTGGTGTGCAGCGCAACCTCACTAGGGCTTGCCTGCTGCACTTTTCTGGCTCAGAATTATGGCGCGGGAAAACACAGCCGCGTGAAGCAAGGCGTCAGGACAGCTGTGAAAATCGTCTGCGTGCTGGCTGTGATCGTGGGCGGAATTTCCATTCTGGCGCGGGAACCGCTTCTGCGGTTGTTTTTGAACGTGAACGAAGCCGGCGGGCCGGAGGCGTTGGCCAACGCCGTGCGCTACCTGACGATTATGGCATTCTGGCTGATTTTGTTGTATCTGCTCCATGTGTTCTCCAATGTGCTGCAGGCGCTTGGAATCTCTGTATGGGCGATGTATTCCGGCATTGCGGAGCTTTTTGGGCGCGTGCTGATGGCTAAGGTTGTGATCCGCTGGGTCGGAACAGATGCACTGTTTATCGCGGAGCCTGTGGCCTGGCTCCTGGGTATGGCGCTGCTGATGCTGCCGTATTTCCATTACCGCAAAACGCTGCTTGGAAATGAAGCTAATTCTGTCATCTGAGAATAAAGGGCGGAGCTGTGTGAAAACAAAGCCATTCCAAAAAAACACAACCAGGCGGGTCATCCGGGCCGCCCGGTTGTGTTTTGCTTATGCCAATGCGTTTGACCTTGTAATCTGTAATGATGATCCTGAGCAGAAAAACGAGGGAGATCCAAAATTGGATCTCCCTCTGATGCTTTTTGAAAAATCAATTCGCCCAAAACGATCTCTTCGGTTCTGGGGTGGATGTTGTTCATGTGCGGCAAACTTCAGAAAACGAATCCTTCCAAAATTTCGATCAGCAGTTCTTTTGCATCCGTATCGCGTCCACTGGTTTCAGCGTGGACATTGATTTTGTAAGAGGCTCCATCTGCAGCAAATGTTGCCTCATAGAGCGTGGATTTTGAGAATGTTCTGTCAATTTCCATAATTGTAGCCATCAGCCCGTTTTGGGCAGTATATTGCTCCTGAGAAATCTGCTCCACATCTGCTTTTGGATAAGTGACTTCGGTCCAATGAAGTTCATCCACATCTTCCGGCGAAATTGCGGGGTGTTCCGCGGTAACCGTCGTACTTACGTTGATTAACAATCCGTCACGCATATATGCTGCGGTTACATATGCAAGATAAAACTGTCCGCCTTTTGCAAAGTAACGCGCAACGCAGTGGTGAAGATCGCTGCCCAGCACATATTCGTCAGGATTTTGATTTATTTCCAGAACATACTGTTCGTATGGATATGTTTCGCCATCTGACAGAATGGAATTGGTAATCAAATCAATGCCCAGCTCGACTTCCGCCTCTTCCCACGAATCATGCCCCACGCTCCTGTCCCCATCAAGGCTTTGCAGTTCCGGGGAGAAATCGAAAATTGGGCGACTGTACACATTGGTATAATTAATGTCATAGCCTTCTCCGGGGGTTCTCTGTGTAATGTTTCTTTCAATGAACTCCACCAAACTGAAACCAAAAATATTCTCCATGGCAAGCGCGGATATCGGAATCAACAGGCATATGCAAGCCGCGATTGCAGCTACTTTCAAAATGACTTTCTTTTTCCTTGGCGGCTTGGCAGCCTCCAGCTTCTCATAAAAATCCGAATTTGCCTGCTCAGATAGATTTTGCTGCTCCATGAATTTTCGGTATGCATTATTCATATTTGCTTAACTCCTTTTTTAACTGGTTGCGCGCCCGGCTCACTCTTGTTTGAACCGCGGTGCGGGATAGCTTTAGGATCTGCGCGATCTCTTCCTGGGAGTAGCCTTCGTAATAGTAAAGGTGAATAACCGCACGATATTTCGGGGCAAGGGTCATAATCGCCGACCACAGTTCTTTATCTGTTTCATCGCAATAGGACAGACTTTCGTTCAACTCTCCCACATTTCGTTTCCAGAAAGATTTCAGATGGTTTTTGCATGCATTTGCCGTGCAGGTTAAAAGCCACGCTTTCTCTTTTCCCGGGAACAATTGAAGATTCTCATTTAATAAGCTCAAAAAAACTGTTTGACAAACATCCTCCGCATCCAACTGATTGTGCAGGTAGCTCAGAGCTAAACGAAACACATCCTGTGCATAGGTTTCGTATAATCGTGCAATTTCCTGCCGCTCCACGTGGTCACCTCTTTTTTGCTTTTTGAGATCTCGTTTATATAACAACACAAGACCCAATGTTATCACACACTTTTCGAAAATATATTCGGATTATATTGTGCGTGAATTGAACGAGATTTCAAGCATCAAAAATTCGCCAACCGTGGCGATGTCGCCCTGCAAGCCTCCTGAATTTGAAAAACGCAACAAATTCTGTTTTCCGGGTAATGCCGAAAATGAAGAAGACCCTATGCAGCCAAAGCTGCATAGGGTCTTGCGGTTCTTTTGGATTTCTGCCCTCGCGGACGGTTTCCATACGGCCCGACTCTGTAGTCTGCGCTGCAAGGAAAAGAGAACTGTGAGTCGGGTTGCATTCGGACTTATTCCGTAACGCCAAAAATCTCTTCTTTGAGTATGAGCTTTTCGGCATAGAAATCCACGTAGAAGACG
>JAZNDB010000121.1:0-3737 GCA_045587845.1 Faecousia sp. | reverse complement strand
GAAACGGAAGGTGCAGTTTTCCAGCATACCCACAGTATCCAGACAGTACTTCGCCAGCTCCAGACAGCCGCGGAATTCCTCTTCCAGTTGATCGGGGCGCAGGACTAAGTGGCCCTCGGAAATGGTGAACTGGCGGACACGGATCAGACCGTGCATTTCGCCGCTGTCCTCGTTGCGGAACAATGTGGAGGTTTCACCCAATCGCATAGGCAGATCGCGGTAGCTCCGTGCCCGGTTCAGGAACACCTGATACTGGAAGGGGCAGGTCATAGGACGCAGAGCAAAGCACTCTTTCTCCTCGTCGTCGGGATCGCCCATAATGAACATACCGTCGCGGTAGTGATCCCAGTGACCGGAAATCTTATACAGGTCGCGTTTTGCCATCAAGGGTGTCTTGGTCAGCAGGTAGCCACGCTTCTGCTCTTCATCTTCAATCCAGCGCTGCAGGGTTTGAATCACTCTTGCGCCCTTGGGCAGCAGAATGGGAAGACCTTGACCGATTTCTTCCACGGTGGTGAAGAATTCCAGCTCACGGCCCAGTTTGTTGTGGTCCCGCTTCAGGGCTTCTGCCTGGGCTTCCAGATAGGCGTCCAGCTCGTCCTTGGTGGGGAAGCCGATGCCATAAATACGTTGCAGCATCTTGCGATTGCTATCGCCGCGCCAGTAAGCGCCGCAAGCCTTGGTCAGCTTGAAGCCGTTATGACGAAGTCTGCCGGTGTGGTCCAAATGGGGGCCGGCGCACAGGTCGGTGAACTCGCCCTGGGTGTAGAAAGAAATGACCGCGTCTTCGGGCAGGTCTTGAATCAGTTCTACTTTGTAGGGTTCGTTCATAGACTCCATATAGGCTATGGCTTCCGCCCGGGGCTTTTCGGTGCGCTCTAAGCGGATACGTTCTTTGATAATCTTCTTCATCTCGGCTTCGATCTGAGCCAAATGGTCAGGAGTGAAGGAGAAGGGAGCATCAAAGTCATAGTACCAGCCTTCGTCAATGGCAGGACCGATGGCCAGCTGCACCTCCGGCCACAGGCGCTTTACAGCTTGTGCCATTACGTGGGAACTGGTGTGCCAAAAGGTTTTGCGGTATTCGGGATTTTCAAAGGTATACAGATTTTCTTCGGACATAATGTTTCCTCCAGTTTCTTGGGAGAAGGTATAAAAAATACCCACCCCCTGATTGTATTAGGGGTGGGATACAAAAGTATTCCACGGTTCCACCCTGGTTGCGAATTGCTTCGCCACTCATTGACGCGATAACGGGCGCACCCGACCGGCTATTTCCAACCGATGGCTCGGAAGTGGTATCGCATCGGGCGAACAACAAGACCCTTGCACCAAAATGGATCTCTCTCTGAGAAGCGCACCGAAACGCATGTCTTCGTCACAGCTTTTTGCATAGCAAATATAACACAGTTTTTGCTGCTTGTCAATCCCGGCGCCGAAAAATGGGGCAAGTGGAGGTGGTTGTGGCTGAAAGGGTGAAAAAAACATCACACAGGGAGGAAATATGAAAAATAAGTTACCATAATTTGTAAAAAGGTTGGTTTACACTTACAGTTACACTTTTTCCACAAAATGTCAAAAAATGTTACTATTTCTACCATATATTGTGGTATATACCACCAAAAAACACGATAAATTGACAGGAAGTTGACATAATATGTTACAATTATTTTTTTGAAAAGTTGTCGTTTTTTAGCTTTTTTAAGGAAAGACTTGACTTTTTTAAAAATTTTGTTATAATGATCTAGCAATCTGATCACAGATTGTATTTCTTTGTAACTATTTGATACCAACTAAATGTAGTATCGTGCGAAAATGATTGTGAAAGGAGGCACCTACGATGGATTTTATTGCACCCTTTGTGCTGCGCAGAAAGAATAGCGCAGTAAAAGCAATTGCGCTTCTTTTGGCGCTGGTTTGTCTTGTAGGTTCCCTTTCCCAGACAGCTCAGGCAGAAAACACCTTCGTCATTACCGATGGTGATGATGTTACGGTGTATACGACCTATGCTACCGATCCTGCTACGGTTTTGAAGGAAGCGGGTGTAACTCTGTCTGCTGAGGATACATATACAACCGAGTCTGTTGACGGCGTGTCCGAAATCAAGGTACAGCGTTTGCAGACGATCACGGTTCATTATGGTGACGAGGTTATCGAAACCACCGGTTATGGTGAACGTTTGGATGCCTTGTTTGTTCGTCTGGGAATTTTGATTGATGAAAATACGGTTGTATCCCTTCCTTTGGATACCCAAACCTACTCCGGTATGGTTGTTCGCGTAGATCGCATGTTCGAGACTACCGAGAGCTATACAATGGAGATCCCCTTTGAAATTGCCTACTGCGACGATCCTACCTTGCCTTTGGACGTGGAAAAGGTTTTGGTCGAAGGTAAGAACGGTCAAATGCTGTGTACTGCCAACGTGTCCTATCTTAATGGCGCGGAGAGCAGACGTAATGTGTATCAGCAGACCGTAACCGTGGAGCCGGTTAAGCAGGTTGTGGCAAGAGGCACCGGCGAACAGGTTGGTCAGACCAACACACAGCCTTTGATTGGTGATGGCTTTATTGTACTGCCTACCGGCGAAGTGCTGACCTACATTCGCAAGGACACCTTCCTGGCAACTGCCTACACCCATATGGATGAGGGTTGCGATGAGATTACCGCCAACGGCGCTCCCGTAAAATGGGGTGTTGTGGCTGTGGATCCCACGGTGATTCCCTACGGAACCCGTATGTTCATTGTGTCCAACGATGGCGCGTACGTCTATGGACTGAGCACTGCAGAGGACTGCGGCGGTGCAATCAAAAACAAGCGGCTGGACCTGTATATGCCCACCCTGGAGGAGGCATTCCAGTTTGGTCGTCGTAACTGTACAGTCTATTTCCTGGGCGACGCCTATTGGAAACACAGTTAAACCATATAAACTTGCAAAACCGCCTTTTTTCTGCTATGATAGCAGAGGAAAGGCGGTTTTCTTTTATGATAAATGTTTGTGATATTCAGATTATGAAACCCTTACTTGCCCAGCACGGTTTTCACTTTTCAAAAGCAAAGGGGCAAAATTTCTTGATTGCCAACTGGGTGCCGGAGAGAATTGCCGAAGATGCCGGGGTGGATAAAACCGTGGGCGTACTGGAGATCGGACCGGGAATTGGTCCACTGACCCAGCAGTTGGCGCTGCGGGCAGAAAAAGTCTGCGCAGTGGAGCTGGATAAGCGGTTGGCGCCGATTCTGGACTTAACAGTAGGGGAATTTTCCAATTTGGAAATTATTTGGGACGATATTCTGAAACAGAATGTGGGGGAACTGGTAAGACAAAAATTTGCAGGTCTGCGTCCGTTTGCCTGCGCCAATTTGCCCTACTATATCACCTCTCCCATTCTCACGGCTCTGCTGGAGGCAGAATGCTTTGAGGCAGTGACAGTGATGGTGCAAAAGGAAGTGGCCTTGCGGATTGCGGCAAAGCCCGGCACGGCGGATTACAGCGCATTTACAGTGTTCTGTCAGTTTTATGGTGAGCCGGAGATTCTCTTTGACGTGCCTGCGCATTGCTTTATGCCCCAGCCGAAGGTGACCTCCGCGGTGGTAATGCTGAAAATTCGCAAGGAGCAGCCGTGGGAGATTCTGGATAAGAATACCTTCTTCCGCGTAGTGAAGGCGAGCTTTGCTATGCGCAGAAAGAAGCTGCAAAATGGCTTGGCAGCGGGATTCCCCGAGCTGGGCAAGGAGGGAGC
>JAZNDB010000120.1:0-6399 GCA_045587845.1 Faecousia sp. | reverse complement strand
ATCTATCAGTTCCGTTTGGCTGACCCAAGTATATTTATTGAAAAATACAATACTTACGCGCCGGTTGATTCTGCAAAAATGGATCAGGGACGAAAAGTGCTTCTTAGCCACAATTTCCGTTCCTCAGGCGGTGTAATCAGTGCTGTCAATGACGTATTTTCACAATGTATGTCTCCTGAGGTTGGCGGTCTGCATTATGGTGAGGAAGAAACCCTTCGGGAGGGTATCCCCCATATCCCCTTGGATGAACCTGAGGTTTCTCTTTACGGCATTGATGTGCAATGCGATACCTATGCTGAGGAGTCGGCGTTTGTTGCAGATAAAATCTGCGGCCTGCTGGACGGAACACATTTCGTACGTGATTCCGAGAGATTAAGACCCATACAGCCGGAGGATATTGTGATTCTTCTGCGTAGCCCCGGTTCTGTGGGCGGTGATTTTCAATTTGCGTTGCAACAACGGGGAATCCGGTGTTCTATGGGCGATACGATAGATCTATTGCAAACGGAAGAAGTCACAACACTTTGTTCTATTTTGCAAATTATCAATAACCCTTTGCAGGATATTCCGCTGGTTGCGGCAATGACAAGTCCAGTGTTTGCGTATAGCGCGGAAGACCTTGCTATACTGAGAAGTAAGGATAAAGATGCAAATATCTACACACTTTTGTGCGATTCCAATGATGAAAAAAGCCTGGCATTCCGAAAGACACTGGATGAACTTCGCACTGCTGCAAGGCGAATTTCGGTCACGGAATTAGTGGGTAAGATTTATAGTCAAACAAATATTCTGAGTGTTTTTTCGTCTATGCCGGACGGAGAATTACGATTTGATAATCTGCAGACATTTTTTCAAATCGTTTCCGATTACGAAACAAACGGCACAGGGGAACTCGGTCGCTTTTTGGAATATCTAGATGCAGCACAGCAAAGGGGCTTGGGCGGATCTGCTTCCGTGCAGGACAGCGGCGCTGTGACAATAATGAGTATTCATAAGTCAAAGGGTCTGGAATTTCCTGTGGTGTTTTTGTGTGGCTTGTCCAGAGGCTTTAATCAGGAAAGCGCCCGCGCTCAGGTCCTTTGCGATAAGGATTTGGGTTTAGGTCTCGGCTGTACAGATGCAAAACTGCGCGTTCGTTATCCTACCATTGCAAAACGCGCAATTAGTACGAAAATTGCAAGGGAAAGCGTTTCCGAGGAAATGCGGGTACTCTATGTGGCAATGACCCGCGCAAAAGATAGGCTGGTTATGACGTATGCTGTGAAGAATTTAGCAAGTGATTTGCAGGATATGGCTATGCGCCTGGATATGAGTAACGGACGTTTACTTGCGTCGTCTGCCGATTGTCCCGGCGCCTGGATTATTCAGTCTGCGCTTACCAGAAGTGAAGCGGGTGCATTTTTTGCATTAGGCGGTCATCCAAACTGCGCTCAGGTCCGTGAGAAGCCTTGGCTGATTGAGGTAGCAGATTCTGACAAACATAATTTAGGTGCGTTTTCACAGGAAGATACGCCAAAAACCAGTTCAGATTTGCAGATAGAACAACTTGCCGCCGGTTTGCGTTTTGTTTATAAAAATCAAAAAGCTACCCAAATTCCCTCAAAACTGACGGCAACCCAATTGAAGGGCAGAGCATTGGATTTTGAAATTGCAGACGGCGCCAATATAAGCGCATCAGTGTCCTTCCGTAAACCGGGCTCCGGAGTAAGTGGTAGAGGCAAAGCATATGGCAGCGCGATGCACAGTGTTCTGCAGCATATTCAATATTCAGCGTGTAATGATGTTGCGAATATACAATCGGAAGTTTATCGCCTGACAAAGGAACAATTCATATCTGAAGAGCAGGCAAAGCTCGTAGATTGCGAAAAACTATTTACGTTCTTTGATTCACCTTTTGGCAAAAAGGTTCGGGCAAGTAAGCAAGTCCTCAGAGAATTTAAATTCTCTGTTTTGGAGGATGCCAATAAGTATTTCAACAATGTTCAAAAAGAAAAGATCCTGTTGCAGGGTGTTGTTGACTGCGCATTGATTGAAGAGGACGGCATAGTTGTTGTTGATTTTAAAACAGACTTTGTGACAAGTGAAACCATAGAAAACATTGCTCAGGGATATCAGCCGCAGGTGAAAGCCTACGCCGATGCCTTGTCCCGGATTTTCTGCAAGCCGGTTAAACAGGCGATGCTGTATTTCTTCTCCAATGATACATTCGTAGAAGTTATTTAAAAGTTACCGCCGAAGGGTTTTCCTTCGGCGGTTTGCTTTTTAGCGGCAGTTTTTGTTTTGGTTCTGATTCTGGTTTTGCTTGTTGTTCTGATTGCTGTTCTGATTCTGATTCTGGTTTTGATTCTGATTCTTGTTATTCATAATATGATCCTCCGCATTTATTCTTTTGGGTTATCCCTTTGATAGTGTGTCCCAATACTCAGGATTTATCCTTAGGCCGAAAAATCAAGCTCATAATAAGACCGAAAACAATCGCTGCTGCGATTCCACCTGCGGTTGCCTTGAATCCACCGGTAAAAATGCCAATAAAGCCATCTTTTGCGATTGCTTCTTTTACACCATTTGCTAACGTATAACCAAAACCGGTCAAAGGTACTGTTGCGCCTGCGCCTGCATATTTAACCAAAGGCTCATAAAGTCCAACTGCGGTCAAAAAAACACCTGCAACTACATAACTGACCAATATACGCGCAGGCGTGAGTTTTGTTTTGTCAATCAAAATTTGTCCGATTACACATAAAATTCCGCCAATGACAAAGGCTTTCAAGTAGTCCATCTTAACCTCCTGAAATGGATACAGCGTGACAAACACCCGGTATGGGCAAGCCTTGCTGCGTTGAGGTAGGGGAGAGCAATGCACCCGTTCCGCAAAATAGAATATTTTTAATTTTTCCGCTATTTATTTTGTTCAATAAATAGCTGCAAAGTGTGATTGCGCTACATCCACAACCCGAACCTCCGGCGTGCACATCTTGTTTCAAAATATCAAACACCAATGTTCCGCAATCAATCAGTTTTCCGCCCAATCCAAGTCCTTCGTGTTGTGAAAGTACCAGCAATGCATCCTTGCCCAGTTGTCCCAAGTCGCCTGTCACGATTAAATCATAATCATCACCGGATAATTTTAAGTCTTCAAAATGTGCGCGGATTGTGGAAAGCGCTGCCGGCGCCATAGCTGCGCCCATATTATTGGCGTCCTTAATTCCCAAATCTGTTACCGTGCCAATTGTACAGGCTGTAATTTTAGGGCCGTTTCCCTTTGCGCAGACCAATGCCGCGCCGGAGCCTGTAACTGTCCATTGGGCCGTAGGTGTGCGTTGACCGCCATATCCCAGGGGAAAGCGATACTGTCGCTCTGAGCTTGCAAAATGTGATGATGTCATCGCAATTACGTTATCAGAAAAACCGCCTCCCACAGCCATAGATGCCATCAGAAGGCTTTCTGCCATCGTTGAGCAGGCACCGTATAATCCAATGTGCGGGATTCCTAAATTCCGCAAGGTAAATGATGAGCCAATACATTGGTTGAGCAAGTCACCTGAAAAAACCAATCCAACATCACTGGCAGAAATCCCTGCTTTTTGGATTAGCTTTTGCATAGCAATTTGTTGCATACGCTTTTCGCCTTGTTCCCAGGTTTTTTGACCAAAAAACGCATCGTCACTTGTGATATCAATGAATTTTCCCAATGGTCCTTCGGCCTCTTTTTTGCCGGAAACACTTGCCCAGGCTGTAATAACCGGTGGGTTGTCCAGCAGAAAGCTCTGCTTTCCGCGTTTTTGATTTCCCATAACTACACCATCCTTTTTTGCTATTGTGCCGCAAAAAAAGAAGATTATAACAAAAAACTACCGACACAAAATTGTGTCGGTAGTAATTATTTATTTACCTGCCAGGGCTCTTTCCAGCCAGACACAGCCAACGTCCAGCGCGGTATAAAAACCGTTCTTTTCGCTTTTCTTAACGACTACATCGCGGCTTTTAACTGTGGGGTCAGTTAACTGTAATTGAACAGAGACGCGAGTGGCGATATCCACATCATTCACCTTTTTGGTTTCTAAAACCTGCAGCATAACAATGTGGCTGTCTGCCATAGAGCCGTAATAAATCAAGTTGTCTTTGCGCATCAACGGATGGCCTTTATAAGTCAAACCTTCGGACATAGTGACCTCCTAAAAAATAAAATCGGGAGGCAATTGCGGTGGCAAATGCCTCCCGTTGGGTTTTGGTTAATCAAACAGATAGCAGCGGACCAATTCCTGCATCAGTTCATCACGGTCAATCTTGCAGATCTTGCTGCGTGAATTGTTGTAATTGGTGATGTAGGTAGGATCCTCGGTCAGTAAATAACCGACAATCTGATTGATAGGGTTGTATCCCTTTTCGTTCAGAGCGTCAAAGACACTCCGGAGAATTGCGTGCATATTTTCCTTTTCATCGCCTGGAACTGTAAATTTAATAGTACTTTGGTTTTTATCCATTGTGTCTTACCTCCTTCCAAATTGTAGAAACATTATAGACCATTTTTGTGGTGGTGTAAAGGGTTTCTTTTTAAAAAATATTATTTTCATCGGAGAATGGCGCCGATTTTTGCGTTCAATGCCTCCAAAACCTTGGAAATGACATTTTCCGAGTCTGTATCGGTCAAAGTTCTGTCATCTGCGCGCAGCTCCAGGGAGAACGCCATACTCTTCTTGCCCTCGGGAATGCCTGTTCCGCGGTAGATATCAAACAGACGAATATTCTTAAGCAGTTTTCCGGCAGCAGCTTCAATGATTTCCTCAACCTGCGCAACGGTAATCATTTCGTCGCATACCACTGCCAAGTCGCGGGAAACGGAAGGATACTTGGGCAACGGGGTGTAGGTTGCTTCAGGCAACTGCAAACCTAAAAGTTCTGTAAAATTAATTTCAACGCTGTATACTTCGCTGTCAATATCGTAGTTTTTGGCAACAAGCGGATGAATTTGACCAATGTAACCCACGTCAACACCGGCAACGCTTACCTTTGCGCAGCGGCCGGGGTGGTAGGTAGGATTACATTTTTCCGCAGTATAGCTTGCCTTAGGCATACGCAATCCGGAAAGAATTGCCTCCAGTTCACCCTTAATTTTGAAGAAACTTTCGCCTGCGCCATAGCTACCCAGCATTAAAATTTTAGGCTCCTTAGGAAGAATTTCTCCTTCAACGGGGATATAAATTTTTGCCAGTTCATAGAGCTTTGCAGTCTTGTTATGGTACGCATTGTTACGGGATAGAATATCCAACATTGATGCAACAGCAGTGGTACGCATAATGGAGGTATCTTCACCCAAGGGGTTCTGAATCCGCAAAGCATTGCGCATAGTGCTGTCCTTGGGAATACGAATCTGGTCATAAATAGTGGGGGATACAAAGGAATAGGTGATAATCTCGCTATATCCCAACGCGCGGCACAAACGACCCGCAGCGGTTTCCAGTTCCATAGCAGGTGTATAACCGCCCTGTGTGGAATTCTTGAATTCGGTTGTGGGAATTTCGTTGTAGCCGAAGGATCGACCGACTTCCTCAGCAATGTCTGCCATCAGATTCAGGTCAGGACGCCAAGAAGGGACGATAACAGTATCACCCTCAACCTCAATTTCCAACAGGTTCAGATATTTGACCATATCCTCACGGGAAATTTCAGTACCGAGCAGGTTATTAATCTTTTCAACTTCCAGAGGAACTGTCTTAGGATTGGGAACATAGTTGACAATATCAATAATGCCGTCCAGCACGTCGCCGCATTTCAGTAACTCCACCAGCTCACAGGCTCTCTGCACAGCAGGAACGGTCATAAGGGGATCGAGATTTTTTTCAAACTTACCGGATGCCTCGGTACGCATACCCAGCGCCAGCGCAGTCTGACGGATAGAGGTGCCGTTGAAGTTAGCAGATTCGAACACAACGGTGGTGGTATCGTCCATAATTTCGGAGTTTTCGCCACCCATAATACCGGCAAGACCGATGGGCTTGTTGTCATCGGCAATCACTAGCATACCTGATTTCAGGTTACGAACATTGCCATCCAAAGTAGTCAGTGATTCGCCGGCTTCTGCTTCGCGGACAACTATCTTGCCGGAGCTGACATAGCGGTAGTCGAATGCGTGCATAGGCTGACCGTATTCCAGCATTACATAGTTGGTGATATCAACAATGTTATTGATAGGCCGTACGCCGTTGGCGCGCAGACGTTGCCGCAGCCACTTGGGAGAAGGACCAATTTTTACATTGGCGACCATACGGGAGGTATAGCGGTTGCAAAGATGCTCTGCAGGCACTTCCACATCCAACATCTCATAGATACTGCCGGCATCGCTGCCCTTGACGACGGGCTCATGGTGCTTCATGGGCAGGCCAAATGCAGCAGCAGACT
>JAZNDB010000119.1:0-6754 GCA_045587845.1 Faecousia sp. | reverse complement strand
GCCATTCAAGTTACCTAACAAATATGCCACTATCACTGCAAGGATCGCAGATAGCCACATAGTTTACTCCTCCTTATCGCCCTTCTGGCGAATGGTAATACGCACAGGGGTTCCCTGCAAGCCAAATACTTCGCGAATCTGATTCTCCAAATACCGCTGATAAGAGAAATGGAACAGCCGGGCATCGTTGCAGAAAATCACAAAATGAGGGGGCTTGGTGCCGGCCTGGGTCATATAGTAAATCTTCAGACGGCGGCCTTTATCTGACGGGGGCTGCACACGGGAGGTTGCCTCTGCCAAAATAGAGTTCAGCGCGCCGGTGGTGATACGGCTGGTATTCTGCTTATGCACATCCTGAATCACCTGGTACAGTTTGTCCACACGGGAGCCGGTGAGGGCAGACAGGAACACCACAGGGGCATAGGTCATATAGCTCAGACCCTCCCGGACGGCAGCTTCCTTATCGCGCATAGTGTTGGTTTCCTTGTCGGCAACCGCATCCCACTTGTTCACAACAATAATCGCTGCCTTACCGGCTTCGTGGACAAGACCGGCAATCTTGGTGTCCTGCTCGGTAACACCATCGTTAGCATCAATCAAAATAAGGCATACATCTGCCCGTTCAATGGCGGCAACCGTACGCATATTGGAATACTTTTCGATGATATCGTCTACCTTGCTCTTGCGACGCATACCGGCGGTGTCAATAAAGCAGTATTTGCCGGTCTCGTTCTCAAATTCTGAGTCGATAGCATCCCGGGTTGTGCCGGCAATATTGGACACAATCACACGTTCCTCGCCCAAAATACGGTTAAGCAGGCTGGATTTGCCCACATTGGGCTTACCCACGATGGCAACATTGATAATATCGGAGTCCTCTTCCTCCTCTTCAGCCTCAGGGAACTGCTCCAGGCACCAGTCCAGCAAATCGCCGGTACCGTGACCGTGGACAGCGGAAACCTCAAATAAATCTCCAATGCCTAAACCGTAAAATTCGTACACATCGGGATTCACGTGGCCAATGGAATCACACTTATTCACCGCCAAAGCCACAGGCTTGCGGGATTTGCGGAGCATTGTTGCCACATCCTGGTCTGCGGCGGTGACACCGGAACGGACATCTACAACCATTACAATACAGTCAGCCAGCTCAATGCCGATTTCCGCCTGACGGCGCATAAACTTCAGCATATCGTTCTCGGTGCCCGGCTCAATACCGCCGGTATCCACCAGAGAAAATTCCCGGCCGCACCATTCGCAATCACCGTAAATACGGTCTCGGGTGACACCGGGGGTATCCTCCACAATGGATGTTCTGCGACCGGTAAGCTTATTAAACAGCATAGACTTGCCCACATTGGGCCGTCCTACTATCGCTACCAGAGGTTTTGCCATAGAGAATCACTCCTCTCTTAAGTCTATTATGACACAATTTTATGAACAAAATTAGAAAACTTTGGAAATTCTTTAAAAAATTACAATCTTCAGAGAATGGAAAAAGATGAAGGCAAAAGCCTTCCGCTTAGCTTACGCTATTTTCCAGCCTTAGTCAGCCTTGGCAGCCAGAACCTGACGGCCATTGTAGGTACCGCAAGCCTTGCAAGCTCTATGGGGCTGGGTGGGCTCACCGCACTTGGGGCAAACAGCCACACTGGGGGCGGACAGCTTCCAGTTGGAACCACGGCGCTTATCGCGACGGGCGCTGGACACTTTACACTTAGGGACAGCCATGGATGACACCTCCTTGGTAATTCTGCTTTAGCAGCATTCTTTGGTTTTACTTATCGAGAAGCTGCTTTAAAGCAGCAAAACGGGGGTCTAACTCTTTTTGGCAACCGCAAGGACCGTCGTTCAGGTTTTTGCCACATCTGCAACACAAACCCTTGCAATCCTCTTTGCACAACAATTTAGAATCCATATTCAGCACAAAAACTGTTCTAACAATGTCGTCTAAATCGGCGGTATCTGCCTCCAACGGAAATACCCATTCGTCTTCGTTTTCCTCGTTGGCAAGCTCCGTCACCAGCACCGCGTCAATGGGAATTTCCAAATCCCGGTGGAAGTCTGCAGCGCAGCGGTCACAAGTGCCGTGAATGCAGGTGGTAATCTTACCCTTCATCACCAGAACACCGGCGGTGTTCCGCACTGTTCCCTCTGCCTTAACAGGCTCACTGACAGGTTTGCTTGTGCCAAATACAAGGTCACTTAAATCCACGCTGGTAGAAAAGGCTAGGCTCTCACCGGGACGGTCGATAATGGAAGACAGTTCCAGTCGCATAGTATCCCCCTCCTAACAATCGTGCTTATGTATTATATAGGGAATTGCGCCATTTGTCAAATACTATTTTTAGTTTTTTTATCAAAAAAATTTAGTTTGTCTGCAGGCAGGAAAAGGCGGAAGGCTGTAGGCAACGCCGCTTGCTCCTGAATTTCTGTTTCAGACAGCCATATAAAGTCTCCGCAAGGATCCTGCACCTCCACATAGTACCCACGCATATGCCATTCTACGTGGGTAAATATATGTTTTCGCTCCACCTGCGCTGCAATTTCATTTCCTTTTAGTCCAAACTGCTCCACTCGCTCCAAAGCCGACTGTATATCCAGCTTGCCGGAAACATTGGGAAACTCCCACATACCGGCAAGCAATCCTCTGTCTGTCCGTTTTTGAATTGCATATTTTCCGTAGGAACAGAGAATAAACACCGTCTTTTCTTCAATCTTCCTTTCCCGTTTTGGTAGCTTTGCAGGAAGTTTTTGCGCGGTTTTTCTACGCAAGCCAAGGCAGAACGCCTTGCAAGGACAGTTTTCGCAATCCGGCTGGCGGTTAGGCCCGCATACCGTTGCGCCCAGTTCCATCAAGGCCTGGGTAAAATCCCCTGCCCTGTTAGGATAGATTTCTGCCAGCTCCTGTTGAACGGATTTTTTATAGGCAGGCAGGTCAACAGGGGTTGCATCGTCTGTGATACGGGATATCACGCGCAGAACATTTCCATCCACCGCCGGTGTGGGTTGGTTATACGCAATTGAACAAATTGCGCCGGCAGTATAGTCTCCGATACCCGGCAAGGCTCGCACCTGTTCATATTCCTCAGGAAATTCGCCGTTGTATTTCTCCATAATCTGTTGGGCAGCTTTTTTCATATTCCGCACGCGATTGTAATAGCCCAAGCCCTCCCAGAGCTTATGGAGTGTATCGTCATCGCATTTTGCCAACGCAGAAACCGAGGGCAATGCCTGCAGAAAACGGGCATAGTACCCCTTCACCGCCTCTACGCGGGTCTGCTGAAGCATAATCTCCGATACCCAGATATGGTAAGGATCTTTGTCCTGTCGCCAAGGAAGCGCCCTGTGGTTTTCATCGTACCAGGGAAGCAGCGCCTCGGGCAGGCGCAAAAATATAGTTTTTGTGTCCATTGGGCGCACCTCCCTCGTTTTTATTCTACAACAGAGAGCAAAACCGTGTCAAGGTAGTTTGAATTGGAAAAATAATTGCAAATTCTTGAAAAAAAGGCTTGCTTTTTGATTTCGAATGTGCTATTATATGCAGGCACTTGTGAAAAGTGTGTATGCGCCGATAGCTCAGTTGGATAGAGTGACTGGCTACGAACCAGTAGGTCGGGGGTTCGAGTCCCTTTCGGCGTACCAAAGCAATATAATCCGAACCAGTTCTTCCCTGTGGGAGATGGGTTCGGATTATTTGTTTATTTCGTAAGGTTTGAGAAAACACACTATACGAAGCGAAAGAAACGATGTAAATAAACGACGAGAGCTGCCGTGTTGGCAGCTCTCGCTTTCATTTCTTCTCTTTGTGCTTTCCACTCTGCGTACTCTCTCTGTCCTTCCTCGCTTTGATAAAACTCCAAAATGGAAGGTAAGAAACAGCGAGCCACACTTTCAATGGCGTGCTGGGGAATATTCGTGTTGTTAATCAGCTTCTTCTTTCTACTCATAGTTCCATATCTCCTATTAAAATTTATTTTCTAATAGGTTTATAGGAGAATTGGTATTTGCTTGGCTGGGCTATGGATGTAGAAAAACAGCACCCGTTTGAGGTCGATTTTCTACGCCTTTTACCCTCCACAATTTGCTCATTTTTTGTCGTCTAAATTATTTTCACCTTAACGAATTGAGCAATCGCAACACACGATTGCACCTGCTCTTGGGTGAAAAGAGAGAGCTGTCGGCAGTGCATACATTAAGCTGTCGATAGTCTACTGGATGACGTACCAGTATAAAAACGCTGGTGAACCACAGCCGCTTCAGTGATAGAATGTGGTCGGTCTGATGCACCCCAACTGTCGTGCATCGGTGACGAAAGGGGTTGAAGCTGGAAGAAGACCTCGTAATGCCTAACCCAGCATATGTTGGTACATTGGTTAAAATTATCCCAGGTTGTAAGTATGGGCAGGTGCCGTCGCTCTTATGTATGAAGAGAGCAGGAGTGTGCAGAACTACCGAAAGGTTAATCGCGTGGAGACTAAGAACGGCTTGGCGCGCGTAGAAAGCACAAATTATTCACAAGTTTTCTTGTGAGTGGTTAAGTCGGACAGTAAGAAATACGGAAACCTCGTTGATACCTCAGTGATGCGGCGTGTTATGCCGTTCTGTATTTTAGGCGACTTCTTATTCAATCGCAGGAGAAGTCTGCCCATTTGAAGCCGTTTTCCTGTTATCGTGTCCTCGCTCGCAGCGTGTTGTGTTCGATTGGAGGCTTATTATGATTGAGCCACTTCTTCAGAGAGCTGAGGAGTTCGGTGACCCGACGAAGCTCTCTCTATAGAACATAGAAATAAGGAGTATTCCAAAACTGGAGTACTCCTTTTCTTGTTGGTTTATGCAGTTAACGTTCTCTATCGTCATAATCTTGCTCGTAATCGTACTCACGTTCACGGAAGCGTTCTTCCTCTTGTGGTGGGTAGTAGTTCGGTAATAACTGTTGCTCCCACTTGGCACGAAGCTGTTCCATATTGCGAGCCATATAGGTTTGGAAACCGTCAATGACTAATTTGACTTCGCCACGTTCACCACGCACTTTTGCGTTGCGGATAAACTCCATCATACAGTAATGTAAAAATGGTTCTTGCACTTGCTCAGCAAGGGCGGTGTTAATATCCTGTAACTGTTGGTTTTGTGTTAATAGCACCTTGCATTGCATTTGCAGTTCCTTACTGCGTTCACGGAGCTGTTCATTTTCGATTTCCAACTGCTCTTTTTTGTAGGCTTGCACCGATAAATGCTGACGGATATTTTCAGGGTCGTGAGATTCTCCACGCTCTAACCCTCTTGGTTTGCCGACTTGCTCATAAAATTCATCCTGTCTGCGTCGGTAATCGTTACGACCGCCCATAATGTCTTTTGCAGATAAGCGATATTCGCCATTCTCTTGTTGAAGAAGTGGGATGGATTGACAGGTTAAATGCGGCGTTGCTTCATCAAAATGAATACAAGCATTGATTACTTTTCCATAATTCTGCTCATGGAACGCAAGGCAGTCCTTGAAATAGTCTACGACTTCTTCAAGGGATTTGTCCTTAAACCATTCGGGAGACGCTCCATAGAATCCGTCTAAGACGACCACAGAGTTTTTTCGCTCCTGTACCTCAGCTTCCTTTAATGCCGCCGTGACGGCTTTGCTCCAGTTCTCGGACTTCACTAGGAAAATATTGAAGTCGGTCAGCTCCCAACAAATATCGGAAGCGGCAAAATCCCTGCCTTTCTCGTGGTCGGCGGTAGTGCGATTTGCCTCAAGCTGTAATCCGTACAGGGCAGGGCGTTTTCTCTTTTCTACTCTCATAATGCAATATGCCATAGGAATCTCCTTTTTAGCGGTGACTTGGCGTGCGTTAAGCCAATCCCACTTGACCGCACCTTTCAGCCGTTGTCTTGTCCCTGTGCCCGTGGGAAGCACAGGAACTTCTGCAACGACTTCTCTGTCCCTGTTCAAGCTCGGTAAGACATTGCTCCTTCAGCCGTCGCAAGCCTTCTCCAAGCTCTCACAGAGCCTGCGGACAATCGTGATTGTCTAACGCACTAGACAAGCTCCGCTTGTGTGCTTTACGAGAGTAATATAGATTATTGCAAAATTAGCGGATTTGTTGTATGATACTTCTGTAAACAGACCGATAAATCAGAATTTGACGATGGAGTATAATTGTATGAAAAAGAAAATAATTGGTATAATCGTTGATATTCTGCTGATAATGGTTGTTTTATCAGTTACTGATTTTGTGTTACTGAAATTGTTCCACTCTGAAAACTTTTGGCTTGGACTTGGTATCTATATTGTATTCTATGCTATAGTTTTTGGCAGTAAAAGAGGAATTGTTATTCTTTGGAATCGGTTGGCAACCAAAAAGGAAGAGAACAGTTAAACAAATTCCTATTTAGCAAAAAGATAATAAAGGTTCTTTGATTTTAATAACTCTACCAACTTAACTCTGCAGAAAGGAACATAAATATGCAAATATTAAATCTTTGCCTTCTTGTCGCACAAGTATTAATACTTGTGGCAGTTTGTATTTTAGCTTGGCAAATCTGGTCTTTTTTGAGGCGTAAGGATATTCCTGAAGACATACAGTTGACAGAAACCCAAAATAAATTTGTTGTTATCCGTTTGCGTTATATCGTTATTTTTCTCGCAATTGGAGCAATTTTAGGTGTTGTACAAGCCATTTTACGCTTTGTGAACTTGTATTTTTCTTAACCATCTATGTGGGCAACAAATTAATATCAAATTCCAATTTATCAAACAGAT
>JAZNDB010000118.1:0-2477 GCA_045587845.1 Faecousia sp. | reverse complement strand
CCGGGCACAGCCCGCACAGAGATTTTAATGCGATTGTCATTTTCTTCCCGCAAGGTAGCGGCAATTTTAACTCCCTCAATACTGCGGGGGAAGCCGGAAATGTTCTCCAAATCGTCTTCTGTCAGACCCAGTTCCTCTTCCTTAGCCTTGGGCAGGGCGCAGATGGCGATTTTGCCCTCCTGCAGGAAAATCATATTCTCAATCAGCCAGCCTTCCAGACGCAACCGACCTAAAGACCGGGTTTCAAACAACGCCTGATTGATAGCAAACAGGTCAGCGCCATTGTATGCGCAATATGCGGCCCATTCCAGTGTTTCAGCGGTGGTGTTGGCATAACGGAAGCAGCCGGTGTCCGTGGAAATAGCGGTATACAGCGCATTTGCCATAGGCTTGTCCACCTGCACACCCATCAGGGACAAAACCCGGGCAACCAGTTCGCCGCAAGCGGCAGTTTCCGGCTCTACAAATTCCATTTCCGTAAAGGAATCGGCGGTGCCGTGATGGTCAATCCGCAGGGCAATGCGGTCGGCATACTGAGAAAATGCCGCCGGCAGCATACCCTTTGACGCGGTATCCACCGCAACGAGAATATCCCCGTCCTTTACGGTGTCGGTGGTCAGACCTTCGTGTAAATGGCCATATTTTTCTGTGATCTCCGGGTTGCGGAGAATGTGGGCGGTCTTGCCCAGCTTCCGCAGACCCCGGCACAGCAGCGCAGCGCTGCCCAGGGTATCCCCGTCGGGACGGCGGTGGGTGAGAATCACGTAATTGTCATTTTGGGACAGATATTCAGCTGTCTGTTCCTTCGTCAGTATTTTCATCTTTTTCTACTCCCAAAGAGTTAATCAGCTTCATCATTTTTGTGCCGTAGGTGATGGAATCGTCCAGCGCCCAGGTAAGCTGTGGTGTGTAGCGCAGATTCAAGGCGCTGCCCAACTCCCGACGCAAGTATCCGCCGGCAGATTGCAGACCCTTTAGCGCGTCCTTTGCCCGGTCCTCCTGCAAAAAGCTTACATATACCTTTGCGTAACGCAGGTCGGGGGTGGTCTCCACGTGGGTGATGGAAATCATCGTGTCCTGCACCCGGGGGTCTTTTAAATTGCGAATTAAGGAAGCAAGCTCCTTTTGTATCTCTTCGTTAATACGTCCAATTCGGTTAGATGCCATAGTGGTATCCTCCTTGGTATCATAGTTCTTGGCTCTCCCTCTGGGAGAGCTGTCAGCGAAGCTGACTGAGAGGGCGAAATAACAACCCTCTCCATCTGCCCTTGCGGGCAGCCACCTCTCCCAAAGGGAGAGGCAAGTTTAGGGAAGACAATCAGCAATGCCGCACCGCATCTGCGGTGCGGCACTGCTTTTTACCGTTTTACTTCTTCCATAGCGAAGCATTCGAAAACGTCGCCTTCCTTGATGTCGTTGAACTTCAAAATGCTCATACCGCACTCAAAGCCGGCGGTGACTTCCTTTGCCTGGTCCTTAAACCGCTGCAAAGAGCCAACTTCGCCCTCGTGGATAACTACATTATCCCGGAGCACACGCACCTGCGCGTCTCGGGTAACCTTGCCGTCTTTCACCATACAACCTGCGATGGTACCCACGGCGGAAACCTTGTAGGTCATACGCACTTCGGCGTGGCCGATGACAACTTCTTCAAACTTGGGCGCCAGCATACCCTTCATAGCAGCTTCAATCTCATCGATAGCATCGTAGATAACCCGGTAGAACCGCATATCCACGGCAGTTCTCTGGGCAGATGCCTGAGCGCCTGCGTCGGGACGGACATTAAAGCCAACAATGATTGCGCCTGCGGTGGAAGCCAGCAGGATATCGCTTTGGTTGATGGCGCCAACGCCGGTGTGAATGACGCGGACGCGGACTTCCTCGTTGGAAATCTTCTACAAAGATGCCTTCACTGCCTCGGCAGAGCCCTGCACGTCAGCCTTAACAATCAGTGCCAGCTCCTTCATCTCGCCTTCCTGCATCTTCGCGAACAGGTTGTCGAGGGTAACCTTCTGCATTGCGTTGGCGGCAGCGTCCTTGGCGGCCTGCTTTCTCTGCTCTACCAGTTCACGGGCCATACGCTCGTCAATAACGGCGTTGAACTCGTCACCGGGGGCGGGAACTTCTGCCAGACCGGTAATCTCCACAGGAACGGAAGGACCTGCGTTCTTCACAGTGCGACCCTTGTCGTTGGTCATAACACGGACACGGCCCACGGCAGTGCCGGCAATGATGATATCGCCTTGATTCAAGGTACCGTTTTGCACCAGCAAGGTGGCAATAGGACCGCGATTCTTATCCAGACGGGCCTCGATAACAGTACCCTTTGCCCGACGGTTGGGGTTGGCCTTCAGCTCCTGCACTTCGGCAGTGAGCAGCACCATTTCCAGCAGGTTATCCAGACCTTGACCTGTCTTTGCGGAGATGGGACAGATGATGGTATCGCCGCCCCATTCCTCGGGAATCAGCTCGTATTC
>JAZNDB010000117.1:0-15723 GCA_045587845.1 Faecousia sp. | reverse complement strand
ATAAAAGAAAAGTATTGTATTTTTTAGGATTTGTGATACAATATACAAAAGAATATCGCGCAATAGCGAGATGTAAATCTAGGAGGTATTTCCAATGGCTGAAAGTAAACAATATATTACGCAGTTGCAGGAGAGTGGCTCTATCAAAATTTCCGAGGATGTAATTGCAGCAATTGTAGAACACGCTGCCTGTGAGGTAGAGGGTGTTGTGGGTTTGAACGTAAAGCCCGGTGCCGATATTGCTGAATTGATTGGTAAGAAGAACTGGGGCAAAGGCCTCAAAATTACCGTCACAGAAGAAAATTCTGTATCCATCGACTGCAATCTGACCGTTACCTACGGTCAAAATGTCGTAAATGTGGCAACTGCAGCGCAGGCAGCAATTACCAATGCATTGGAATCTATGGGCGGCATTACTATCGCTGCTGTTAACGTGAATGTCTGCGGCATTGTCCGTCAGTGAGGTATTTAAATGACCAGAGGTAATGCCAGAGAGCTGGCCGTACATTTAATCTATGCCCGTGAATTTACCGGCGATGAGCCGGAAATGGTAATCGCAAACCGTTTGGAAAAAGCGTATTACGCCAATCTTTCCAACGAAAACCCTGTCTACGAGGACCGTCCCAGCCGCACCCAAAGAGCGTATATCGACACGGTTGTAACCGGTGTTGCAAACCGTATTGACGAGCTGAATGAGATTATCAGCCGGTTTTCTATTGATTGGGATATTTCCCGTATTTCAAAACTTGCCCGTGCAATCCTGCAACTGGCGATTTTTGAAATTCAAAATGTAGAAGATGTACCTACCAACGTTGCTATATCAGAAGCTGTCCGCATTGTTAAACAGTATGACGGTGCAGATACCGCTGCGTTTGTCAATGGCATTTTAGGTAGTTTTGCAAGAAGTCTAAATGCAGAGGTAGAGGTATGAGCGTCATTGGCTTTGATACCAGTAACTATACAACCTCCATTGCCTGGTTTAATGGGCAAAACGGGTTAAACTGTTCAGAATTCCTTCCTGTTCGGGAGGGAGAACTGGGGTTACGGCAAAGCGATGCGGTATTTCACCACACCAAAAGCCTGCCGGCCTTGTCTGGCAGGCTTTTTTCAACAGTTAACGCTGGTGAAATAACCGCTGTTGGTGTCAGCACCCGCCCGAGAGCCGTTGAGGGGAGTTATATGCCGTGCTTTATGGTTGGATACTCCCACGCAAAAATGCTTGCAGACGCTCTGCACGTCCCTGTTATCGAATGTTCCCACCAGCAAGGTCATATTGCCGCATCCTTATGGAGCGCAGGCAGACTGGACCTTATGGATGTTCCACACCTTGCCTGGCATTTATCCGGAGGAACCACCGAATTATTATTGGTCGAACCCAACAACAAAAATGTTAGTTGCACCTGTATTGGCGGCACAACTGATATTTCCGCCGGTCAGCTAATTGACCGCACAGGTCAAATGCTGGGATTACCTTTTCCTGCAGGAAAGCATTTAGATGCATTATGGCAAGGCGCTGTCAGAAATGACCGCTTTGCTGTAAAATGTCCCGCGCTTCACTTTTCACTATCAGGTGTGCAGAATAAAGTTGCAGACTACTGTCGTACCCACGAAAGTAAAGAAGAAACAGCCGCCTATGCCTTACGGTGTATTTGCTTTGCGGTAGAAACCGCAACTAAGAATGCTATGAAGCAATATCCCGGGCTGCCGGTTGTATTTTCGGGTGGAGTTGCTTCCAA
Organism: Faecousia sp.; assembly: GCA_045587845.1. Classification (GTDB taxonomy): domain Bacteria; phylum Bacillota; class Clostridia; order Oscillospirales; family Oscillospiraceae; genus Faecousia. The sequence continues at coordinate 13,987 of JAZNDB010000117.1, read as the reverse complement.
TGCTATGCTAAGACAATCCATAGCGCATATAAACCCAATATTCTCGGAACCTGAATACGCAAGGGATAATGCTATGGGCGTGGCAGTTCTAACCCATCGTTTAACGGAGGAATAACATGGCGCAGCAAGTCCTGTCTATTACACAGATAAATGAATATATACGCACAGTAATGGACGGTGACAGATTGCTTTCCGGTGTTGCCGTCAAAGGGGAAATCAGTAACTATAAGGTTTATCCTTCCGGCCACCATTACTTTACTTTAAAGGATGATGGCGCTGCGCTGAAGTGCGTAATGTTTCGTGGCAATGCAATCAAAATGCGTTTTCGTCCTGAAAACGGCATGCAGGTTTTGGCAGTTGGTAAAATTTCTGTATATCCTCGCGACGGCGCATATCAGCTATACTGCAGCAATATGACCTTAGACGGCGTTGGCGATTTATATGCAGCCTTTGAACAGCTAAAAACAAAATTATCTGCTGCAGGCTTGTTTGACCCCGCACATAAAAAGCAGCTTCCCAAATATCCAAAAACCATCGGCATTGTTACCAGCTCTGCAGGCGCGGCAGTTCACGATATGCTGCGCATACTCAATAAACGTTACCCCCTTGCAAAAGTGCGACTTCTTCCTGTTCGTGTGCAGGGGAGTGAAGCCCCTGCTGAGATTGTATCTGCGATCCGCTATGCAAACCGCTATCAGTTGGCTGATCTGCTGATTGTAGGGCGGGGTGGAGGCTCAATAGAGGATTTGTGCGCATTTAACGACGAACGGGTTGCCTATGCTGTTTACGAATCAGAGATACCTGTTATTTCCGCAGTTGGACACGAGCCGGATGTGACAATTTCAGATTTCGTTGCAGATCTGCGCGCTGCAACTCCATCTAACGCGGCAGAGCTGGCTGTACCGGACCAGGAATCTCTTTATCAGGCATTGGACACACTTTCCACAACAATGGCTAATAACCTTTCCAGGCGTCTTCAGGCACTAAAGCAGCAACTAAAAATTCTTTCTGACAGTCCTGCTCTGCAAAGTCCGGCGGTTTATATAGAGCAACGGGGAAAAACATTATTGTTGCTTAAAAACCGTTTGGAAGCTGTGCAAAAACAGGTTATTTACCAAAATAATCAAAGATATTTAACACTAACCGCTAAATTGGATGCACTTAGCCCCTTAAAGGTTTTAACAAGAGGTTATGCAATGGCAAGCACACAGGACGGTCAGCTACTTCGCACTGTTAAGCAGGTCAATTGCGGCGACACAGTCCGTATTTGCTTAAGAGACGGTACTTTAAATACAACAGTAACCCAGGTAGAGGAGAATGTTTAATGAGCAATATCAAACCCACATTTGAAGAAAATTTGCAGCGGTTAGAACAAATTGTACGAGCAATGGAAAGGGGAGACGTCCCTCTGGAGGAATCTCTGAAATTATTTCAAGAGGGAACCGAGCTTGTTCGTTCCTGCGGAAAATTACTGGACGAAGCCCAGCTTCAGGTCAAAAAGATTTCTACTGGACCTGATGGAACCCCGATAGAGGAGGATTTTGATGTTGAATTTTGATGAGCAGCTAAGTACATATCTTAGCTACATTGAAAACTATCTGGAACAGAATTGCTTTCAATACGAAAATGAGCCTCAGCAAGCGCTGTTTGAATCTATGCGATACAGTCTATTAGCCGGAGGAAAACGGCTGAGACCTGTTTTTGTTTACAATTTCTGCAGAATGTGCGGTGGAGATTGGAAGCAGGCGACACCCTATGCCGCAGCCGTTGAAATGATCCATACTTATAGCTTAATTCACGATGATTTACCCTGTATGGATAATGATGATTATCGTCGTGGAAGATTAACGAATCATAAGGTTTACGGCGAAGCAACCGCAATTCTTGCCGGTGATGCTCTGCTCACTGCTGCATTTTCATTTATTTCAAAGGCGAATTTTGATGCGGAAAACCGTATCAAAGCGGTAGAAGTGCTGGCCGACTGCGCCGGTGAACTGGGTATGGTAGGCGGACAGGTGCTGGATATGCAAAGCGAAACCCGGGCGTGCACAAAGCAGGAGGTACTGGATATTCAAAGCAGAAAAACAGGCGCGTTGATTCGTGCCGCCTGTGTACTGGGTGTTCTTGCCGGTAACGGCTCTGGAGAGCAGTTGGATTCTGCCGTTAAATTTGCCGATAACCTTGGCTTGGCTTTCCAAATCCGTGACGATATGTTGGATGTGATCGGAAATGCTGAAACGCTTGGAAAGGCGGTCGGTGTGGATGGAAACAAAAACACATTTGTCCACTTATATGGCCTGGAAAAATGCGACGATATGGTGAAAACACACACAGAAAAAGCAATTTTGAGCCTGTCTTGTTTTGAAAATACTGACTTTATGAAAGCACTTGCAAAACAACTAACTGCAAGAACAAAATAGTTTTTTAAATAAACACCACCGGATTGACAGGTGGTGTTTATTATTGCAAATTTTATCCCAATATTAAGCAAAATCAGCTCTTGTTAATCAAATTGTAGTGTGTTAAAATGACGCTGTAATTGGAATTTTACTTATTGTTTGCACCAAAAATTTTCAAACGGGGAGGAAGACCAATGAAATTACACGAAAACGCGCAAGTTACTATCGTAACGCCAGCAAATGCTACAACTAGAGAACAGTTTGCAACAGAGGAACTCATCAAATACCTTTACAAAATTTTCCCCGGTATCACAATCAGCACTTGTACGGATACAGAGCAGGTGTGTGGTGACAAGATTCTCATTGGCGGTCCTGAACATAACAAACTGACTGCTCAGTATATCAGTGAAATGGAATTTGACGCAGTTGTTCCCGGACCAGAGGGTATGATGATCAAATCCTTTGGTGACGACACATTGGTAATTGCCGGCTCCAGCAAGAAACGCAATGAGCTTGAAAGAGGCACAATCTATGGTGTTTATGAGTTCTTGGAGCGTTACGCCGGCTGCTGCTTCGGCGCGTATTTTAATCCCGACTATTCCGGCGGTGAATATATCCCTGTACTTACAGAACTGGATCTTGCCGGTGTGGAGTACATAAAAGACCGGGCGGACAACCTCTACAGAGGCGCTGTTCCTCAGTACAGTCACGGCAGCCGTAATGATGCATTGACATTGATTGCTCTTAATATTCCTTTTTACGATTGGCTGATTAAAAACCGGTATAATGCTCTGGATTTTTGGCTTGGTATCTACGAAGTTCTGAAGGAAAATGGTGTGATTACCGAACTGGAACGCCGAGGATTTTTGATTGGCGGATCAAGCCATGCAGTTTTAAGGACAATGCTGCCTCCATATGGAAACGAGTATTTCTCAGAACACTATGTGGAAACCCATCCTGAATTTTTCAGACTGCAAGAGGATGGTACCCGCTTTAATAAATGGGACAACTTCTGGGGTCAGTGGATTCTGTGCAGCCGCAATCAGGAACTGATTGAAACAATGGCAAACAACATCATCTTCTGGTTGAGCAAGAATCCTGCGATCAAGAGATTAAAGATTTCTGCACAAGATGGCATTGCGCCCCAGTGTGTATGCCCTGAATGCAGTAAATACACCAAGACGGAAAACTACATTTATTTTGTAAACGAGGTCATTAAAAGAGTTCGGAAAGCTTATCCTGACGTTGTTCTTAGCACCGCCGCCTACACAGACCTTTGGGATTGCCCGGAGGGCATCCAAATGGATGAGAACGTATTCACTACGGAGGCTGTATGGCATTCTACGGGAATGTGTGCTGTTGGTAAGCCGGATGGAAGCTGTATTAACGGCGGTTTCTTCGAGCAATCTCTTTTAAAATGGAAAGCTGCCGGCGCCAGGGTAGGGTATTACCACTACTACATGGGCTGCTATCCCGCAAGACAACGTTATATGCCTGCTGCAGATGAAATGCAGGCGCTGCACCGCAGATGTAAAGAGGTTGGCATTGAAGGCTTCACAACACAGATAGAGTGCTACAACTTCTGGAACAATGTATTTAATTTCTACTGTCTGTCCAGAGTAGGCTATGACAACGAACTGACTATGCAGCAACAGTTGGAAAAGTTCAGCGTAATCTTTGGTGAAGGCGCACCTTATATCCGGGATATTATCACCCTTGCAGAAGAAACCTTAGACGGACAAGTACCCGTTATGCAAGCCGGCCTTTACTTGATGCAGCATTTGGATATGGACCTGGTTTACAATCTGTTCGAAAAGGCATTGGCTGCTGCAACCACTGCATTTGCGAGGAACAATATCCGTATGTTCCGTATGGTACTGCGGTATTCTGATTTGGAATGCGCAGTAACGGATATGATAGACGATACCAATTTCAAGGTAATGGAGCCTTGTTCCGATCCTACCGGCGAGCTTTACTTTATGAGTCACGGTTTCGACAGCTTTAGATACAATAGGCCCGGTTTCGGCATTATGCTGCCTGTGGATTGTGAAAAGACCATTGATTTTGTTCCTGATAAGTGGTATGCTTTTGAGAGGTAATACCTAAACTATATTTAAAACATAGGAGTGTCGTTATGAAGCTGAATTCTAAGTCTACAATTTCTGTTGTAGTGCCTGCAAATGCTACAACCAGAGAACAATTTGCAACCGAGGAACTCATCAAATACCTTTACAAAATTCTTCCCGGTATCACAATCAGCACTTGCACAGATATGGAGCAGGTGTGTGGTGACAAGATTCTCATTGGCGGTCCTGAACATAACAAACTGACTGCTCAGTATATCAGCGAAATGGAATTTGACGCAATTGTTCCTGGCCCTGAAGGTATGATGATCAAGGCCTTTGACAATGACACCCTTGTAATTGCCGGCTCCAGCAAGAATCCCAACGAACGGGAGAGAGGCACAGTTTACGGTGTTTATGAGTTCCTGGAGCGCTATGCCGGTTGTTGCTTTGGCGCATACTTTAACCCCGACTATGCCGGTGGCGAGTATATCCCTGTACTTAATGAGCTGGAGCTTAAAGGTGCGGAGTACATCAAGGATCGCGCAGATAATATGCGCAGAGGCGCAGTTCCCCAGTATAGTCATGGTGCACGGAACGACGAACTGACCTTACATAAACTCAACATTCCTTTCTACGATTGGCTGGTCAAAAACCGTTACAACACCGTGTCTTTCTGGATGGGTATTTATGAGGTTTTGAAGGAAAACGGTGTAATTGCAGAGTTGGAACGCCGTGGATTTACCATCACTGTGGGCAGTCATGCAATGATCAGAACAATGCTGCCTCCTTTTGGAAATGATTATTTCTCCGAGCATTATGTAGAAACCCACCCCGAATTTTTTAGATTAGAGGAAGATGGCACTCGTTTCAATAAGTGGGATAATTTCTGGGGCCAGTGGATTCTGTGCAGCCGCAATCAGGAACTGATTGAAACAATGGCAAATAACATCATTTACTGGCTGAGTAAGAATCCTGCTGTTAGCGGATTGGGAATTGCACCGCAGGACGGCATTGCACCCCAGTGTGTATGCCCTGAATGTAGCAAATATTCCAAGACTGAAAATTATATATACTTTGTCAATGAGGTAATCAAAAAAGTGCGCAAAGTATATCCGGATATAACATTCGGCACAAGCGCATACACAGACCTTTGGGATTGTCCGGAAGGCCTTAAAATGGAAGAGAATGTCACTACCACAGAAGCCGTATGGCATTCCACTGGTATGTGCACTGTTGGCAAGCCGGACGGCAGCTGTATTATCGGAACTTTCTTCGAGGATGCTCTTTTGAAGTGGAAGAATGCCGGTGCAAAGGTTGGCTATTACCACTACTATATGGGTTGTTTCCCTGCAAGACAGCGCTATATGCCCGCAGCTGACGAAATGCAGGCTCTGCACCGTAGATGTAAAGAGGTTGGCATTGATGGCATCGGAACACAGATTGAATGCTATAACTTCTGGAATAACATCTTCAATTTCTACTGTCTGTCCCGTGTTGGTTATGACAACGAACTGTCTATGCAGGCCCAATTGGAGAAATTCAGCGTCATCTTCGGAGAGGGCGCACCCTATATCCGGGAGATCATTACCCACGCTGAAGATGTGCTGGACGGACAAGTGCCTATTATGCAGGCCGGTCTGTATTTGATGGAGCATTTGGATAAAGAGCGCGTCTATGATCTGTTTGAGAAAGCACTATCTGTCGCAACCACCCCGGCAGCACGGAATAACATTCGTTTATTCCGTATGGGTGTGCGGTATTCTGACTTGGAATGCAGTGTAACAGATATGGTGGATGATACCAATTATAAGCAGTACGAAGATTGTCCGGACCCCACCGGCGAGCTTTACTATATGAGCCATACTTACGATAGTAAAAAATGGAATAATCCCGGTTTTGGCATTATGTTCCCGCTGGATTGCGAGAAACAGGCAGAATTTATTCCCGACCGCTGGTATGCGTTTGAACAATAATTCTTAACACAAAATAGTATTTTGACGAGGTGTTCTTATGAAACTTCATTCTGCATCTAAAGTCTCTGTTGTGATACCAGCAAACGCAACCACCAGAGAACAATTTGCTTCTGAAGAGCTTTGTAAATATCTTTCAAAGATTCTTCCCGGTATATGCGTAAACACTTGTACTGACGCAGAGCAGGTGCGTGGTGACAAGATCCTGATTGCGGGTCCTGAGCATAACAAACTGACTGCGCAGTACATCAGCGAAAAGGATTTTGACGCAATTGTTCCCGGCCCTGAAGGTATGATGATCAAGGCTTTTGGCGATGATACACTGGTAATCGCCGGTTCCAGCAAGAACCTTCTTGAAAAAGAAAGAGGCACAATCTATGCCGTGTATGAACTCCTGGAACGTTATGCAGGCTGCTCTTTTGGTGCATACTTTAATCCCGACTATGCCGGCGGTGAGTATGTCCCTGTGCTTAGCGAACTGGATCTGACAGATATTGAATACATCAAGGATCGCGCTGATAATCCTTACAGAGGCGCAATTCCCCAGTATAGTCACGGCACGCGGAACGATGCGTTGACCCTACACAAACTGAATATTCCGTTTTACGATTGGTTGATCAAAAACCGTTATAATATTGTTACATTCTGGCTGGGTATTTATGAGGTCTTAAAGGAAAATGGTGTCATTGCAGAGTTGGAACGCCGCGGTTTTGAAATCGGCGTAGGCAATCACGCCGGTATCAGAACTATGCTGCCTCCTTATGGAAACAACTATTTCTCCGAACACTATGCGGAAACCCACCCTGAATTCTTTCGCCTTGAAGAAGATGGTACGCGGTTTAATAAATGGGATAATTTCTGGGGTCAGTGGATTCTGTGCAGCCGCAACCAGGAATTGATTAATACAATGGCCAATAATATCATTCACTGGTTGAGTAAAAATCCTGCAGTTAACAGATTTGGACTTGAACCCCAGGACGGAATTGCTCCACATTGCGTGTGTCCTGAATGCAGTAAGTATACCAAGACTGAAAACTATGTTTACTTCATTAACGAAGTTCTCAAAAAGGTGAGAAAGGCTCGTCCTGACGTGATTTTAGGTACATGTGCGTATACGGATCTTTGGGATTGTCCGGACACCGCTAAAATCGAGAATGGTATGTGCGTGCTGGAAGCGGTTTGGCATTCATCCGGTATTTGCTCCGTAGGCAAGCCTGATGGTAGCTGCATTAACGGAACTTTCTTTGAGAAGGATCTCTTAAAGTGGAAAAATGCAGGCGCAAGCGTATATTATTATCACTACTATATGGGTTGCTATCCCGCAAGGCAGCGGTATATGCCGGCTGCCGACGAAATGCAGGCGATATATCGCAGATGTAAGGAAGTTGGAATTGACGGAATTGAAACGCAGGTGGAGTGCTACAATTTCTGGAATAATATTTTTAATTTCTATTGCCTTTCCAGAGTGGGATACGATACCGAATTATCTATGCAGACGCAGTTGGAGAAATTCAGCACAATCTTTGGTGAAGGCGCACCTTATATACGGGATATTATTACCCTTGCCGAAGAGACCTTAGACGGACAGGTATCTATCATGAAAGCAGGTTTGTACCTGATGGAGCATCTAGATATGGAGTTGGTCTACAGCCTGCTTGAAAAAGCATTGGCTGCGGCAAGCACACCCTATGCGCGAAATAATATCCGCCTGTTCCGTATGGGACTGCGGTATTCTGATTTAGAATGTGCCGTGACGGATATGGTAGACGATACAAATTACAAGGTATATGAAACTTGCGACGATCCTACCGGTGAGCTTTACTATATGAGCCATAACTATGACAGTAAGAAGTGGAACAATCCCGGCTTTGGCATAATGCTGCCGCTGGATTGTGAGAAAACTGTAGACTTTGTTCCCGATTACTGGTACGACTTTGAAAAATGATAAAATACTTTGGGGTCAGGCAATTGCCTAACCCCAATACTATTGTGTTACATATCAAAGGACGGATTCATATAATATACATTCTTTTGATTCAGTTTTTCCCGCAAAAGTTGCATTGCTTCGCCAAAACGCTGGAAATGCACAACTTCCCGTTCTCTTAAGAATTTGATTACATTGTTCACGTCGGGGTCATCAGAAAGACGCAGAATGTTATCATAGGTCACACGCGCCTTCTGTTCAGCAGCCAAATCTTCAGTTAAATCAGCAATCGGGTCTCCCTTAACGGCGATCGTAGCCGCCGTCCAGGGCGTACCGGAAGCAAAGGTAGGGTATACGCCGGTGGTATGATCCACAAAATAGGGCGCAAATGCAGAGTCCTGAATCTGCGAATCCTTCAGATTGCGCGTTAATTGATGAACAATCGCGCCAATCATTTCCAAATGTCCCAGTTCCTCTGTACCTATATCAGTGAGAAGTCCCTTCAGTTCATCAAAAGGCATACTGTATCGCTGAGAGAGATAGCGCAACGATGCGCCCAATTCACCGTCCGGTCCACCGTATTGCGATATAATAATTGATGCCAAGCGGGGGTTCGGTTTGTCAATTTTAACAGGGTACTGGAGTTTTTTGTCATAAATAAACATAACTTTATACCTCCCGATTTTGCGCGTATTCCCAGGGCCACGGGTCATTCAGCCAATCGTAGCCGTTTTCCATAGCCGACATATGGGTCAAAGGACCGCACTCTTTTTCATATTTGTCTCTGCCTTTTGCATATAGCTTTTGGAACGTGCGGAACACCTCTAAGGCTTCCTTGTCATTTCGGTGGGTATCCAAATACAGCGCCATTTCGTGCAGAACAAAGCCCATTGTTTGCAATTCTGCAAGGGGAGTCATAGGCAGCTCATTTTGGTTCACCATATTCATAAATGGCAAATCCAGACCGGGGAATAACGTTCCTCTTATGATTGCAGTTTTAGGCTCATACTTGGGAGGGTCTTCCATTTGAAATGGCACGTAGGGGTTAGCCAATGGCGCTGTTGCCGGCAGACGACCGTAACCACCGTTTTGAACCATTTTTTTAGAGTCCATATCCGTTTCCTCCTAAAATTTATCGGAATCTACATTCCGTGTCATTCTATGACGAAATACAGGAATATGTTCATTTTACATCTTGTTTTGCATAGGCTTAACAGAGGTGTTGTCAATGAATAAACCTGTTCGGTATTTATCCCTTTTACCTGTGTATCTAATGATTCTAGCGCTCTTTTTTGGGTTGGCAGTAGGGGGGAGTAGGGCAGTAACAGTGCTGTCTGAAAACGCGCCTATTTTGGACAGAAAAACAGTTGTCATCGACGCAGGACACGGCGGTCCGGATGGTGGCGCAACTTCTTGCACCGGAATTTTGGAAAGCCAATTTAACCTGGAAATTGCATTGCGACTTCGTGACTTGATGGAAATCCTCGGAATACAAACAGTTATGATTCGGGAAACGGATTGTTCTGTGTATACCCAGGGAAATACGATTGCCCAGAAGAAGGTTTCCGACTTAAAGGAACGGGTACGGATTGTTAACAGCACAGAAAACGCAACACTCGTAAGCATCCACCAAAATTTATTTTCCGATGCAAAATACAGCGGCGCACAGGTTTTCTATGCAAAAACCGAGGGAAGTCAAGAATTGGCAAAGGATCTGCAAAATGCTTTTATTCGTTCAATCAACCCTGACAGCCATAGACAGGCAAAAAAGGCAGACGGAATCTACTTAATGCAAAACATAAATTGTACGGGAATCCTGATTGAGTGCGGTTTTCTCTCAAATCCAAAGGAGGAATATTTGCTCAGGAGCGATTCCTATCAGAAAAAGTTATGTTCTGTGATTGCAACAACCCTCAGTAACCATCTTTTTGCCCCTTGACGAGCTCGTTCGCGGTTTATATAATAGAGATATATGCAAGAAGGAGAATACACTATGGCGAAAGTAAAAACCGTGTATTATTGCACCAACTGTGGTAACGAAAGCTCCAAATGGTCTGGACAATGTTATTCCTGCGGTGCGTGGAATACGCTGGTGGAACATATTGAAAAACCCAGCCCGGTTGGTAGAGGTAAATCTGCGCCTGTTGGCATAAGCAAAACTGCGCAAAGGCTCTGTGACGTCACAGGTGACCGTGAGTTGCGGTTTTTTACCGGAATGGGTGAACTTGATCGTGTTTTGGGCGGTGGCGCTGTAGCCGGCAGCCTGGTACTTGTGGGCGGTGCGCCCGGAATAGGAAAATCTACACTCCTGTTGCAAATTTGCAACCATCTCAGCGCAGGCAGAACTATTCTTTATGTCTCCGGAGAGGAGAGTGAGCGCCAACTGAAGCTTCGTGCAGAGCGAATTGGTGTTGACACCGAGTCACTTTATATCCTATCAGAAACACGTCTTTCCGATATTCTGGCGTCTGTGGATACACTGAAGCCCGATATTCTGATTGTTGATTCCGTGCAAACCCTCTATAACGAGCAAAACGATGCAACCCCAGGCAGCATTTCTCAGGTTAAGGATTGCACAATGTCGTTGATGCAGCTTTCCAAATCAGAAGGCATCACTGTATTTGTTGTCGGTCATATTAACAAGGATGGCGCCATTGCCGGTCCAAAGGTTTTGGAGCATATGGTGGATTGCGTGTTGTATTTTGAGGGTGATGAAAACTCACCTTATCGGTTGCTCCGAGCCGTTAAAAACCGCTTTGGCTCAACAAACGAAATTGGTGTGTTTGAAATGAATGAAAAGGGGCTGACAGAGGTTGCAAACCCCTCAAAAATGCTCCTTGACGGTCGACCGGAGGGTGCCTCCGGAACATGCGTTTCCTGCGTAATGGAAGGCACACGACCGGTACTTGCGGAGGTGCAGGCGCTAGTATCAAAGACCAGTTTCCAAGTTCCCAGACGCACTTCTGACGGTTTTGACTATAACAGAGCCGTACTTTTGATGGCTGTAGCCGAAAAACGCGCAAATTTAAAATTAAGCGCTTTTGATACCTATATCAATGTCATTGGCGGTCTGCATTTGGACGAGCCGGGTGCGGATTTGCCGGTTGTTTTGGCTGTGGCATCCTCATACAGGGATACGCCCATAAACAGCAAACTTGTAGCCATTGGAGAGGTCGGTTTGACAGGTGAAATCCGTTCCGTTTCCCATCTGAATCAAAGAATTGCAGAAGTAGCAAGATTGGGCTTTCAGTACTGCATTATCCCTAAAAATACCTCAGAAAAGTTAGAAATTCCCAGTAATTTAATGATTTATCCCGTGAAAAACCTTATGGAAGCAATAGAAATTGCCTTATAATCAGATGTTTTAAATGTAAAAAGCTCCCCTTCCAAACTTGTTTTAAACAAGCAGGGAAGGGGAGTAGTATAATTATTCTTCGGAAAAATCAAGCTTTGACAATGGGTTGGCCTCAGCAGCAATTTTCAACTCAGTGTTCTCAATATGGGTGTAAATTTGGGTTGTATTCAGGTTTTCGTGGCCTAAAACTTCCTGAACTGTCTTTACATCAACACCACCTGAAAGCATCATTGTTGCTGCGGTATGACGTAATTTATGGGCTGAAAACTGCGTAGCATCTATACCGGCAGCCAGCATATGTTTTTTAACCAACCGATGCACCGCGGTTACGCTAATTCTGTTACTGTCCCGGGATCCAAACAATGCGCGATTATCAGATAGGACTTTTTTGTTGCGTTCGGGCATATATGCGTCAATTGCTTTCCGACAAGCAGAGCCGAAATAGACAATTCTTTCCTTGTTGCCTTTACCAACCACACGAATTCTATCCTCATAGACATCTGAAATATTAAGGCCAACCAACTCGCTGCGTCGGATGCCGCAGTTCAAAAACAACATTAGAATTGCATAATCACGTTTTTCATTTTGTCCGGAAACAGAACGCAATAACGCAGTTGATTGTTCCATTGTAAGATATTTAGGCAAACTTTTACGTAGTTTTGGGTATTCCAAATCTGCTACAGGATTTTCTGTTAACTGTTTTGTGCGGACAGTTAAATACTTATAGAATGATTTTATTGCCGACAATTTTCTTGCACGTGCAGCGGATTCAATGCCATTGTCTCTGTCGTTTGCCAGATAAGACAAAAAATCAAAAACGTCAGAGGAAGTAATCGGTCGAATAAAGTCTAGTGTAACATCGTGAATATCTATGTCATCTAATTTGGTATGAATAGGCATATCGTTGCGCATCAATTTTATAAAACGCAGGAACATACGCAGATCCAAATAGTATTCAGAAATTGTGCGTTGAGATTGTCCTTTGATCGTTTCGTGATAGGTTAAAAAGTCTTTTAGTATTTGCGGAGCATCAGCGTATTTTTTCATAAAAACACCTCGTTATTTCTATTGTTTATTATATTATAGCACATCTTTACCTTAAACGCAACAAAATTTTTATTTTGTTGCGTTAGTAGCGTTTAAGGTTATCGCAGGTTAGAAAACAAGGATACTGCCCCTTTCTTCTCCGTGGCAGAATAGATTTTATGATAATACGTATTTTTCTGGATTGTAAACACGAAATACCAAATCTTCATCTTTACAACAAGGCAATCAAATGTTAGAATGTAAATAACTTTGAATTGTTTTAACGGAGGCTTCCCTATGAGTGTTAAACGAATTGGTGTTTTAACCAGCGGCGGTGATGCGCCTGGTATGAATGCTGCTGTGCGTTCTGTTGTTCGTACTGCAATGTTTCACGGAATTGAATGTTATGGTATCCGACGCGGCTATAACGGTCTTATTACCGGTGATTTGATTCGTCTTGACGAAAAGAACATTTCACACACGATTAACCGTGGTGGTACTATTCTCTACACCGCCCGCAGTAAGGAATTTATGACTGAAGAAGGCCAAAATAAGGCTGTTTCTACGTGCCGCTTCCTGGGTTTGGATGGAATCATTGCCATTGGTGGCGACGGTACATTCAGAGGCGCAAAAGCCCTGTCCAATCACGGCGTAAACGTAATTTGTATCCCCGCAACCATTGACAACGATATCAGCTGCACCAACTACTCTATTGGCTTTGATACTGCGGCAAACACTGCAATTGAATGTATTGACCGCCTGCGTGATACAATGCAATCCCACGAACGTTGCTCTGTTGTAGAGGTTATGGGCCGAAATGCCGGTTTTCTGGCAATGTACGTAGGCCTTGCTGTTGGCGCTACCGCTGTACTTGTTCCGGAAGAACCGATTGATTTCGAACGTGATGTTATTGAAAAAATCAGAAGAGCCAGATTCAACGGCTTTACACACTATATGATCGTTGTTGCTGAAGGCTCCGGTTCTGCTGCAGAGATTGCAGCAAAAATTAAGCAATCCATCGACCTGGATCCCCGTGTTACTGTTCTTGGACATATTCAACGCGGTGGTGTTCCCACCGGCCGTGACCGTGTAAATGCAACAAAAATGGGTTTCCTGGCAGTTGAGTTACTGTTACAAGGCAAAACAAACCGTATCGTATGCACCAGTAACGGTTGCTTTACCGATGTTTCCATAGATGACGGCTTGGCAATGAAACGTAAAATCCAAAAAATGGAAGTTGATGTACT
>JAZNDB010000116.1:0-4642 GCA_045587845.1 Faecousia sp. | reverse complement strand
AACGTTATCAAATACCAACTGTTCCAGCAGCAGGGAGCTGCGACGGAACATATCAACGATCTGGTGATCTACCTTGTCGGCCATACCGACCTTTGCTTCTGCGAGTGTAATTGCCATAATTTTTTACTTCCTTTCAAATTTTTCTAGTAGTGCGCCTGCAAGCGTGGCAGGACTTTTGTTTACTTCGGGCTGGTTTGCGCCGGTGCCCTTTGCGTAAGGGGGCGGGGTCTCCGACTGGAACAGGTAGCTGCAATCCTGTTTTAAATTTTGCAGCGCCGCTTCCAGATCGGCCGTCTGATTTTCGCTGGATTTCAGGGAATCAACATCCAAAAGGGCGGTGATAGCCTTGGCATTGCGGCCCTTGGCTGCGAGGATTGCCTTCTCCAAATTGTGGCTGAAAATTAAGTCAGACATTTCCCGTCTGTGGGTATCCACCTGGCTGTTCAGCTTTTCCTCCCAGTGCTTTGCCGCCGCCGTTTCTGCCTGTGTCAGCTGCTCCTGCAGCGCCTCGTAACCGGCATACCGGGCTTTCACGGCTTCAATATCCCGTCCGTTCTCCGCCATAATGGCATCGATAACCTCCTTGGGCAGGGAGCTTTCCCCTACCTTCAGTCCTTGCAAAAATTCTCGTTTCATACGTTCTCCTTTCGTTTACGCTTTTTACGGGGTTGCATCCCAAACATCTATGAAAAAAGCAGCCTTTCGGCCGCTTTCATCACCTTAATTTGGCATCAGCTTTTCTCTGATTGCCGTTTCGCTTTCGCCGGCAAGGCCAAATCGCCAAGCCAGCGCCACCTCGGGCTTCAAAATGCCCTTGTCCACCATTTCCATATAGTCCGCCCAGGTCTTCTCCTGATCGTACAGTGTGCCGTTGCCCCAGTCCACGGTCACCTCGCCGGTGATGGGGTTGGCATAGCCATACAATTCTCCCAGAATCTCACACAGGCCCAGCACCTTTTCCAGCGCCTGCTGCCACATCATCTGAAATTCCAGCACAGTAAGGGAAAATTCCGCCGCACTGGCGGTAATCTCCGTAGCCGTCCGTTCCTGCACATTGGCATCGGACAACATACCCCGCCGCAGACCAATCAAGCTTTCCACATCCCGCAGGTATTCCTGCTTGCGAGAGATGTATGCATCCTCCCGCAGACTGGGGGAGAAAATGGTCAGCCCAACCCGTTCCGGATCCTCATCCAGACCCACAAACAGGTGATCCTGCAGGCCGTTCTCTCCGTCCAGCAAATCCTTGGATGCGATAATCCGGCTTTCGCCCCGGGAAAATTCCCCATTCATCTGGGCCTCGTTTTGATTGATGTTACGGATTAAGCCCTCCGCGGCAGCATAGACGGAAACACCGTCAAAAGAGCCGTCCACGCAGTTGAGAATGGGCAGCTTCACCTCCACCAGACCAATGGAGCCAACAGGCTTTTGGAAACAATAGCTTTCCGCCAGGTGGCAGTACTCAGGCACATTCTTCAGGGGAATTTCCGCCCCTAAATTCTGCCCGTCCCGGCTGCGGTAGAGGCGATTGGTAATGGTTAAAAAGCCGTGGGCATCCACAGTACGGCGTTCCAGGAGGGTATAAAAATAACTACCCTCAATGCGCTTTTCCACCAAGCCCACATCTGTGGGATTTCCGTTACCGTCTCTGCCGAAAATCAGCATTTGATTTCGCGGCACAAGGGTAAAAGAAAAACCTGCTCCCAAGGGGCAGGGCTTAATGTAACAGGCTCCGCCCACCAGCGCCAACTGCAGGGCAAGCCTTTTCTTTTCGTCCAGACTTTCCAGTACGGATTGACCGAAGGCTGTTTTCGCCTTGGCTTCATATTCTCCAAACACCGATTTTACCAGCTTATTCACCACCGCATAGGGAATACGCTGACAGGTATCCGTTGTTGCGTTGGCAGATGCGTCATAGTACATAGAAAACCATCGGGAGATGGCCTGCCGCATAGGGGTGCTTGTTATGTCCCACGCGCCAAAGGCCTGCTCGTAATTGTAGATGCTCATACTTCCCCTCCCCCATTGTAAATGTTCACCCGCTTACCGGCACGGATACCGGTTTTTACACCGTCGATGTACGCTTCCAACCGTTTAATTTCCTGCCGAAGCGCCAGGTTTTCCCGTTCCAGTTGTCCTTTTTCCCAAAGGACAGTCTGTTTTGCCCACATAGGCAGAAACTGATTTTGCAGCCATTTTTTCAATTAATTTTCCTCCTTTTTTCGTTGTATCTGTCTGCGCAGCACTGTTGCGCAGAAATAGCGAATATCGTCCATTGCGTGGTCGTTTTCCTTGCAAACCCGGTCGCTTTCCCCGTTTTCCTCCCAGCGGTAGAGGGAAAACTCCCGCAGGGTGTCCTTGCATTCCGGTGCAAACTGCAGCACCCCCTCCTGTAAGAAGGTGGCAACCAGACGAATGCCGTTTAGCACCTCATTTCTTGCCTTTCGCACAGAGAATTTTCCGTGGGCACGAATGGTTGCAATAAAAGATGCCGCCGAGGGGTCTACCACCACCGTTTCCACCGGCAGATTGCCTGCCAGCTTTACCAGTTCTTTGTGGTATTCCTCGTCGGTATACTGTCTGCCGCTATCCCGCCCGCTGTGATAAAATTCCCGGATTCGTACCGCCTTACCCTCTGCGACACACCACAATCCTGCAGAGAACGGATTGCAGGTGCCGTAATCCACAGAGATGTAATACCTGCCATATTCCGGTATTGTCCGGGAGATATGCTTATCCGGGCGAAAATCGTATACAAGCCCCTCTGCCATACACCACTGACCCAGAATGTAGCGCCGGTAAAACACGCCGGTATACATACTTTCATACCGCTGCCGGATTGCCGGGTCAAGACCGGGGTTGTCCTCCATAGTAAAATGCAGTCGCAGGAGTTTTTTCTCCCCTGCTTTTTGAATCCATTCCTTGTAAAGCCAATGCTCCGGTCCTTCGGGATTGCAGTTGAACCACAGCTTTGACCCAGCCACAGAGCAGCGGGCGCAGGCCTGCTCCACAAAGGATCGGGGCATCAGCGCCGCCTCGTCCAGCAGAACCCCCGCCAGTGTAATGCCTTGAATCAGCTTGTAGGAGCTTTCATCCTGACCGCCAAACAGATAGTAGGTATTGCGATGCCCTTTTTTATCGGAGACAGTCAGCTTGTTTTCACTGCGGTTTTCCCGAATTTCCAAGGTGTCCCCCAGCCAGCTATGGAGATTGCCCACAATGTTTCGCCGCAGAGCGCCCACAGTCCTGCCGCAGAGGGCAAAGGCGCAATCCTGGTATCTTGCCATACTCCACAAAAAAAAGCCTGTCACCATACTCAGTGACTTACCGGAACGAATTGCGCCGTCACAGATAATTCCCTCGTATTTTTGCAACCCGGGTCTGTTCCACCAGGTCATAGCAAGGAGCTGCCGCTTACTGAAGCTCTGATACATCAAAAGTATCCACCTCCTGCCGGGTCGCCTGTAATATTGCCTCCAGTAGATTATTATCATTTGCTTCTGCGCTTTCTTTCCCCTCGAACAGACCGTAATGCTTGCCCAGCAATTCCAGCGCCTTCATTTTGTCATAGAATTTCACCTTAATGCCGGTGGTTGATTTTTCAATGGCCGCAATGGCTGCCCGCTGTGCCGGTTTTAACTTTTCTTTCAGCTGCACATCACTGCCCTCGATTTCCATACATTCCGGTACCCTTGCAAAGGCAATGGCCGCCAACTCCTGCAGGATTTTCTCCGGGGAAAATTTTTGCCCTGCCATACTCCCTACGCATCTCCTCCTTCCCATAAAAAAACGGAACGCAAGAGCTGTTCTTGCGTTCCGCGTTTTTGTGTTGTCTACTTTTGGCACTATCATTGTATCACATAAAAACGAAAAAATCTTCCCAACCTTTTACCAACCTTATAAAATCTCATTTTTCACTTTTTGTGTGAAAATCAACTCTTTTTTTATAAATTAACCGTCAAATCAAAACTTTTTCAGAAATTTTTGCATTTTTCCTGCCTGTGGAAAACTTTTTCACGCCTATCACGTGCCGCTTTTGCATCTTGGCGGCGCACTTGCAAAAGAAACGTTTCTGCCTAAAAACAGGGTGCAAACTGCACCCTGTTTTCTTGCTTTATCGATTAAAAAACCTCAAGCTCGTAGATTTCCATCTGGCCTTCTGCAGTAAATTCTACACGCATTGCATCGGGGCTGACGGTTTCCTTCAGATAGAAGGTAACGGAATGTTCCTTGTTTTCGACGCGGTCAATCGCAGGTTCTTCCAGCTGACCGTTGTTTCTGAACTGCAAAGCAACATTTTGGTCGCTTACTTCCCAACCGCTGATGACTACCTTGTTAAAGGAAATATCCACCTTACTAAAGCCCAATTCCAGGAATCGCTCACCGGAGCTATGGGTGCTGATAGACAAGTTCTCCCGAACGCCGTCAAAGAGCTTCATACGATCCAGGCTCAATTTGCTGGTAGTATATTCAAGCTGCCGCCACAAAGGTACCAGCTTGCTGCAGCCGGCAACACGCTCAGCTTCCAGCTTATCCACAAGGGTAATCACCTCTTGATAGGTGGGAAGGCCTGCGTCTTTCACAGTGCTGGTACCGATCACGACCTCCAGAGGCTTCAGGTTAAAGGTGTTGCCGGTAATCA